>JAYRWF010000300.1:0-4385 GCA_041918195.1 Anaerolineales bacterium | reverse complement strand
CGTCATCAAGGGCAATGTCGACCTGATGCGCCGGATGAACTGCACCGACGACGAATCGATGGAAGGCATCGAAATGGAAGTCAGCCGCCTGACCCGCCTGGTCGGCGATCTGCTCCTCCTCGCCCAGGCCGAATCTGGCAAGCTGCCCCTCGCCCACCGCACCGTCGAGCTGGACTCGCTCGTCCTGGATGTCATGCAGCAAATGCGCATCCTGGCCCACGACCGCCTGAAATTAACCCTCGGCGATTTTGACCAGGTCCAGGTCTGCGGCGACCAGGACAAGCTCAAACAGGTCCTGGTCAACCTGGTCAGCAACGCCATCAAGTACACCCCCACCGGCGGCGAAGTTGTCGTCGGCCTGGGACAGCAAGCTGGCCAGGCCCGCATCACCGTCAGCGACAACGGCCCCGGCATCCCCGCCGAAGACCTGCCCTTCATCTTTGAACGCTTCTACCGCGCCGAAAAAAGCCGCACCCGCAGCAAAGACGGCAAAGGCTTCGGCCTGGGCCTCTCCATCGCCTATTGGATCGTCCAGAATCACGCCGGAAAAATCGAAGTCGCCTCCCAGGAAAGCGGCGGCACCACCTTCACCGTCTGGCTCCCCCTCGCCGCCTCCCCCTGCCCCGAAGACACCCACTAACCCTGCTCGCCTCAGCGTCTATTCCTCCGCTGGCATGGCGCAGCGCAGTCGAAGGGCCTCAAAAAATCCTCCCCCCATTATCGCTCTTTAAAATGGGGGCAGCCAGAGAGTGTAGACTTCTCCCCCCATTTTTGCCCTATAAACTGGGGGGAGACCGAGAGGGGGGTCTGCTGGCATGCCCTGGCACTCCGTGCTCTCCCCAAACCCGCCCGCTTGTAGGGGCGGGTTAACGAGCGCGCAACCCACTCTCGCGCCCCCCGAAAACCCGCCCTCCCCAGGCACCCTGAGCGCCCCAGGCGTCCTGAGCGCCCCAGGTACTCCTGGGCGGTCGAAGGGCTCTCCCTGCCCAGCCGCCGCGCAGCTCCCTTCTCAATAGCACAAAGAGCAGTAAACGCCAAAACGTTCACTGCTCTTTGTGCAAATCATCTCGTTTTACCCGTCTGAGCGCTCCCGTTCAGACCCCAGACTCCACTCCAGACAATATTTCCTCCGCACCCATCTCCCCGGCACCCCGGCTCGCCATGCCGCTTACCGTCCTGATCAGTTTTTCCGGTACCCACCCGACCGCTGAGAGTTAGCCCCCTGGTTGCGTGGCGTAATTCGTGGTGGCGGAGGGTTATAGGGCGGCGCGTAAGGCGGGGCGTAGACCGGATCTACGTGAGGAGCATACCCGCTATCGAAGCTGGCCCCGGAGTGGCGCGCCGCAGATTGAAAGGCATTCGAAGCGACGCCCCGGTTGGCCGGCGCGCCGAGGGCGCGGCTCGTACCCAGCTTGGCCTGCCCCTGGTTGGGGTAGTAGCGGTTATAACCGCGATATTCCCGCTGCGAGAGCAGCCGGTTGCCCGCTAGCGAATAGGTGCCGATAATCAGCACCCGGATCAGCCAGACCAGCACCGCCACAAAGATCGGCACTACTCGCAGCAGGGTCTGCCGCTCGATCACCTCGTTGCCGAGTGTATTCTGGTGGACAATCGCCAGTGAGACTCCCCACCAGGTCAGCATGGCGTTCATCGTCGCCGCCAGGATCCAGGCCCCGAACAGGTACCAGGTCTCGTTGGGTTGGCCGCTCCCGGCTTCGGGGGTGTGCAGCCGGGCGATCCCGGCAAAGTCGATCGCACAAAAGGCGATCGCCAGGATCGTGGCCCAGGATACTCCCCAAAAAGTCAGGTCACCGAGCAAATCGTGCAAGGCATACTCGGTTGTACTAAAATTAAAGATTTCAAAAGCCACCAGGGCAGCCAGGATGATCATGCCAAACGCCAGCCCGCGCTGGACGCGGAGCCGGGTGGGCAGTACGCCATAGTTTTGACCAGAATAGCTGTTTGCGCTCATCATATACCTCCGTTTGGATTGGATCCGGGTTGATGGCTGATTGCTGGAAGGTTAGAAGATTGGATCGTCGCGTAGGAGTGCTTGACAGTTCAGGCAATCAGCATATAATAGAACCTACGTTCTATTTATAGATCAATTGTTCTAAATTGTCAAGAGGGATTTTCAACCCATGTGGAAGGAGGAGGCATGAACGAAATCAGTCGGTGGAGTGTCCCAGCAGCATTCCTGGTTGGTTGTTTGCTGGTTGTCTTCCTGTTCCTGGCCACCACCAGCCTGGCCGCCCCGAGCACCGAGATCTCAACCGCAGTGCAAGAAAGCAACCCAGATCCGGGGGACGAGTCGGATAAACCACAAGAGCCCGAAGTGGTCGCTCAAGAATCCTGGGCAGGCTCAGGCTGCCAGGTTTCGGAGCAATTTCCGAATAAAATCCTCAAATGGTGCGAGCTGATTACCCAATACGCCAACCAACATGACCTGGAGCCGGACCTGATCGCGGCTTTGATTTTACAAGAAAGCGGCGGCAATGCCCAGGCCTATTCTCATAGCGGCGCGGTCGGCTTGATGCAGGTCATGCCGCGTGATGGGCTGGCGGCGGAATTCATCTGCGCCAACGGGCCATGTTTCAAAAACCGCCCGACCATTAAGCAGCTCAAAGACCCAGAATTCAATGTTTCCTATGGAACCCGCATGTTGGCCGGGCTGGTCAAGCGCTCCGGAAGCCTGCGCGAGGCGCTCAAGTCGTATGGCCCGATGGATGTCGGCTACTCCTACTCTGAAACGGTCCTGGCGCTCTATCGACGGTATGGCGACTAGGTGATCAAGGGCAATTGTCTGGGGACTGGGCCTGTCGCTTCCGGTTGGCTATCCGGGATAGAAACAGACCGCATGGCGGATCAGCTTTCCATCCTGGTACTCGAATTTGGCGGAGAAGAAACCCGGCCGGTCGAGCCACTTCAGGAAGATCCGGTCGCCTTCCCATAAATTCAGATCCAGCAGGCGGTCATTCGGGATCCATTCCAGGTAGCCTTCGGGCGATTCGATCAGCTCGCCTTCGAACTCATCGACTACGAACAGAAAAGTGTACCAATCCTCATCGTTAGCGAAACCCGGGAAAGTGATCATGCCCTTGAGTACCAGGCTTTTTACCCGCAGCCCGGCCTCTTCCTGAATTTCCCGAATGGCGCATTCTTCCGGGGTCTCCCCGGGCTCGAGCTTACCTCCCAGGCCGTTCCATTTGCCCTGGTGCATATCGTTGGCCTTTTTGATCCGGTGGATCATTAAGGTTTGGTCGAGGCGACGGACGTAGCACAGGGTGGCGAGTTTCATAATGGGCTAAGTTTACCACCGGCGATCACCCCCAGGTGGAAAGTTTCTCTTGTTCAATAACCGGCCCAGGCCGGTTTTTGAACAAGAATAGGAATTTCAAGGACTTCTGAGGCGATTATTGGCGGATGAAAGGCAGGTAGTTTTTCTTCTTTACCCTTGCAACCTGGGACAGTCTGTGTTAATTTTAGTCTAAATGGTGACGCAATACGCATTCTACTTCGATTCTCGCTCTTGCTCGGGTTGTAAAGCCTGCCAGGTGGCTTGCAAGGATCAAAACTCGCTTGAGATTGGTATCTTGTGGCGGCGGGTTTACGAGGTGACCGGTGGCGGCTGGCAGCAAGAAGGCGAGGCCTGGGTCCATTCGGTTAAGACCTACAACCTGTCCATTGCCTGCAACCATTGCGAGAGACCAATCTGCGCCGAAGTCTGCCCGACGCGAGCGATCACCAAGCGGGCAGACGGGATCGTAATATTGGACAGCCAGCGCTGTACCGGCTGTGGCTACTGTAGCTGGGCCTGCCCGTACGGCGCGCCGCAGCTCGACCCGGCCAACGGGCGGATGACCAAGTGTAATTTTTGCGTCGAGCGCATCGATCAAGGCCTGCCGCCAGCTTGCGTGGGGGCCTGCCCGCTGCGCTCGCTTGAATTCGGCCAGCTCAGCGAGCTGGTCGCCCAGCACGGTTCGACGCCGAGTATTTTCCCCCTGCCCGAGCCAGAGCTGACCTGCCCGGCGCTGGTTGTTTCGGCTCATCCCGACAGCCAGAAGCAGGATGGCGAGCCGCTCTTGGTGAGCAACTGGGAAGAGATCCGGGTTGGGCCGCTGCGGCTGGAAGAAATCCAGCGCCTGGCCCGCCAGGCAGCTCTGGAGCAGGAAAGGTGGCTGGACGAGCCATGAAAGAACGCTCGCTGATCTTGTTCACCCTGTTCTCGCAAACATCGGTTGGCGCATTTCTGAGCTGGCTGGTGGGCACCTGGCAGTTCTTGCCAGAGAGCGGCGGTTTGAACAGCGATCACCTGGCCCTGGCGCAGCTTGGCCTGGTCTTGTTCCTGGCGATCGCCGGCCTGGCTGCCTCCCTGGCTCACCTGG
>JAYRWF010000299.1:0-4943 GCA_041918195.1 Anaerolineales bacterium | reverse complement strand
TCTCAATTGGAGGCAGCGGCTGACCTGGGCGCTCGACCAAGGAACGTTTTTTTGCACGTTACCCTGCCGCTCAGCCTGCCGGGGATCGTCGCCGGTACACTGCTCGTTTTCATCCCTGCGATGGGCATGTTCGTCGTGCCAGATTTGATGGGCGGTGCAAAAACGATGTTGGTGGGCAACCTGATAAAGAACCAATTTCTGACCGCACGCGATTGGCCATTTGGCGCTGCCGCCTCCATGGTGCTGATGCTCCTGACCCTGGCTTTCACCTTGCTCTACACCCGGCGGACTGGCTTCGGCGAGGAGTTGCTGGCATGAGCGAAAAAAAGCCCTCCCGACTCCTACGCTTGTACGCCGGATTGGTATTCGGATATCTTTATTTACCGATCCTAATCCTGATTTTGTTCTCCTTTAACTCTCAGAAAATCAATGTCAACTGGGAGGGCTTTACGCTCCAATGGTACGCTGCGCTGTTCCGAGATCGTGAAGTGATCCTGGCAACTCGCAATACACTGATGATCGCTTTCATATCGATGCTGGCATCGACGATGATTGGAACCCTGGCAGCACTGGCGCTGCATCGATACCGATTTCGTGGCTACCGCCTGGCAGAATCGACCCTTTACATCCCCGTGATCATTCCCGAAGTCGTGATGGGGATTGCACTGCTCGTATTCTTTTCACAGCTACAGGTCCCGCTTGGCCTGGGCACGATTACGTTATCCCACATTGGATTTAGCATCCCATTCGTCGCGCTGGTTGTGCGGGCCAGATTACACGGTTTTGACAAATCGATTGAAGAAGCCGCAAAGGACCTTGGTGCAAATGAAATCACAACCTTTTGGCGAGTAACTTTGCCTACCATCCTACCGGGCGTGCTGGCTGGGGCGCTGCTTGCTTTTACCCTTTCTCTGGACGATTACATCATTACATTCTTTACATCTGGTCCCGGATCGACTACCCTACCGCTGCGGATATATTCGATGGTCCGTCACGCCGTTACCCCCGAAATCAATGCCCTTTCCACCTTGTGGGTATTGACCGTTTTCCTCCTACTGTTGGTAGGTCAATATTACCAACACAAATCCAACCAATAAGGATACTAAAGATGAAGAATTACCGGATACTAAGCCTGATAATCGCCCTGAGTCTGCTTCTGGCGGCCTGCGGTGGCAGTTCTGAAGCCTCCAAAGCGCTCAACTTATATGCCTGGTCAGAATACGTGCCCCAAGCGTTACTGGACAAGTTCACTGAACAAACCGGGATCCAGATCAATTATGATACCTACTCATCGAATGAAGAGTTGCTGGCCAAGTTGCAAGCTGGAGGCTCAGGATACGATCTAATTATCCCCAGCGATTACACGATCACCATCCTCAGCCAGCAAGGTCTGCTCGAAGAGATCGACTATGCGCAAATTCCAAATTTTGCAAATATCGACCCAACATTTACTGACCTGGAGTTCGACCTGGGAAACCAATATTCTGTACCGTACCAATGGGGCACGGCTTGCCTGGTCGTGAATACAGAAAAGGTTACCCGTCCCATTACCCGCTGGGCTGACCTGTGGAGTCCGGAATTCGCCGATAAAATTGTCCTTCCGGATGATAGCCGGGAAGTGATTGGCATGGCATTGATGAGCTTAGGCTATGATCGCAATTCGACCGACCCCGCTCAATTGGAACAAGCCAAACAAAAATTCCTGGAACTGCTCCCCAATGTGCGCCTGTTCGACAGCGACAGTCCCAAAACCGCTTTGGCAACCGGGGAAGTATGGCTGGGATTAACCTGGAATGGCGAGGCATCGATCGCCCACCAGGAAAATCCAGCCATGGATTACGTGTTTCCAGAAGAGGGTTGTGGAATCTGGTTCGATAACCTGGCAATTCCGAAAAACGCACCCCACCTGGCCGCCGCTCACCAATTCATCAACTTTATCCTAGAGCCGGAAAACAGTATTCTGATTACTAAGGAGTTCCCCTACTCAAATCCAAATCTTGCTGCACTGGAGTTGCTGAAGACAGAGGATCCAGCTTTTTACAAGGCTTACATGGAATTCCCGGCTACCAATCCATCTGCTGAACAGCTAGCCCGAACTTACATCATCAAGGATGTCGGGGAAGCCACTGCCCTATGGGATCGAATCTGGACCGAGGTGAAAGGCGGGGAGTAAGGCTAAGTCATCTTCGTTTAGGAATCCATCCGCCGCGCCCGCCGCTCCGATTTTATAGGAGGCAAAGACCTGGGCGCGGTGGATTGATTCTACTGGATCACCAGATTTTAAATAAAAATGCAAAAAAGAAGAAAACAGGGCATCTCCAGCCCCAATTGTATTTACCACCGGCCGGGTGGCCACAGCCGAAAAACGTCGAGGGGTTATTTCACCTCGGAGAGCAAGCAACGCACCTTGCGCACCTAGTCCGATCACAACAATCGTTGCACGGTAGCGCTCCAAAATCCGGCGGGCAAACTCTTCTGGTTCAACTGGCAAGCGTTCATGGCTCAGGAATAAAATATCGGCTGCTGCCATGAAATCCTGGTTATATTCATCCTCCAGGCTGGCCACGGCATGGACATCGCTTGCCAGGGGTATACCTGCCTGCCGAACCTGGTGTAGAAATGGCCGCGAATAATTGACGTTACACAGAACGACCAGTTGGCTATTCTGCAAAGCCTGATGGAACATATCCTCCGGGTATGATTGTTCTTGAATGTCCTTCAGGTCCACATGAATTTGCCGGCGACCGGAGGTTTCGTAAAGGATAACCGATTGAGCGGTTTGGGCCAGGCAACTGATTACGCCTGCGGTGGGAATACTCGCTTGCTCAATTGTCAGCCTGGCCAGCCTGCCTGGAAGATCTTCCCCAACCAGGCAAGCCAGGTGAACTGAATTTCCAAGCACTGTGAGCGCTTTAGCGATGTTGAAACCTACTCCAGAGATCGTACTACGCACACCAAAAAACGGATAACGCACTGGGTCATAGTCTAGGGGAAAGCCATCCACCCGCAAGGTGGTCTCTAGGTTGACCAGGCCAGAAACCAGGATTTTTCCCATTTCAACCTGCCAGCCTTTCCAGCTCAGAGACGACCCGCTCCAGCTCATCCGCCATGGGCGAAGGATCGGTTTTCACAAAGAAATCAGCCAGAGCGCGGTAATACCAAAGGCTGCCGGTTTTTCCACCATTGAAACGATCCCAGACCGCCGGACCATACCGCCGGGCATCATATACCAGGCTTCGAGCATTATGCAGCTTATCGGCCAGTGAAACCAGGCGGATCTCGGGGCGACTGGAGGCCAAATGGGCCAGGTATTCCTCTTTACGGGCTCGCCAAGGCGGCTTAGGCAACACATAGGAATCCGTACAACCATCCACAATTCCCGCCACCCGCTCACCAAACTGGCCCCGTATCATGGCCAGCGTAGCCAATCCGCCACTATCCTCCACTGCATCATGAAGCAACCCGGCAATCGCCTGATCTTCATCTCCACCATTTTCCATTACCAAGGCAGCTACCGATATCAGGTGAGAAATATACGGGATATCGGTACCTTTTCGTGTCTGGCCGGCATGCAAGGAAAGCGCCAACTCAAATGCGCGCGCGAATCGTTCGGTGAGCATCATTGAAGGATCTCAAAGTCGCTGTGAAAATCAACTTTCGGACGCAACGAACTGATTACTGAGCAATACTTGTCCTCAGCTAGCTGGATGGCTTTTTCCACTTTCTTGGGATCGACTGGCCCGGAAATTTTGTAATGATTGCGGATGGATGTAAATGAGTAGGGCGGCTCTGCCATTTGATCGCCCGATGTCTCCACGCGAAAGTCATACAGGGGTTCCCTCTGCTTAGTCAGGATTTCCACTACATCATAAGCCGCGCAAGAGGCAACTGCCAGCAGCAGCAAATCGGATGGTTTGAGACCATCCCAGGGGTGATTCTCGGCTGAAGTTCGCCCAATCACAATTGAGTGGCCATTCGAATCCGTGCCCACGAAGACTTTTTCTTCTACCCAACGCAAACTGATCTTTGCCATTCACTCCTCCTGTTGAAAATCAATGATTACCGGCAAGTGGTCTGAGCCAATCGCCGGGCCAACGCGCCGCCTGGTTACCCTCCACCCAGGCGATGCAAGACAATGATCGATCGGCACCCGCAACCAGGGGCGATCGACAGGCCAGGTAGGTTGGTATCCAAATCCTCGGCTGCTATCGACCAGTCCCGCCCGGTGCGCCATGCAACGGAAGGCTCTTGACCAGGGAACAATATTAAAATCTCCGCATAAAAACACCGACTCACCTTCCCCCTGGCGGACCATCTCGGCCAACCGTTCCATTTGCAGGTCCCGCCAGAATAAATCCGGCGTGGTTTTCGGCGGCGGTGGATGGGTAACGATTATCGTGGCCTTGCCGGAAGGAAGATCAATCTGGGCGGATAAGGTAGGAACACCCTTGCCGGTCAGCATTACAGATCCCTGGTTTTGGAGTGGAAAGCGGCTGAGCAGCGCCAGGCCATAATTATCTTCCCGGGGATCGGTATGCCAATACGGGTAGCCGTCTCGCAAGGCCGCCAGACCTTCCAACCACGCCTGGTTGGGTTCTACCAAGGCAATGATATCCGGCTTTTCTTGGATCACCAGGTCGATCACTTTTTGGTAAGCGCGATTCCTGCGTAAAATATTTACCGACAGCAAGCGAATGCCAGGTCGTTCGCCTCCTCCAGACAAGGTTGGTCTCCGGCGTTGATCTGGGCCACGTCGGAACAAGGGAAGGAGGAACCACAAGTTAAAACCCGCGAAGAACCAAGCCAGCAGGGTTGCCAACAGACTGATCCGGGATCCAGCCCAGGATAGCCCGCCAGCAACCAGCCCACCCAAACTCAGCAGCAGGAAATATTGGACTCGAAATGCATCACAGATATCCAGGTAATGATGGTAACGTGCACCT
>JAYRWF010000298.1:0-2075 GCA_041918195.1 Anaerolineales bacterium | reverse complement strand
TCACAGCACCCAATTCTTTCAGTGGCAGGTATTAATGGAGAGAGACACCTGGCTGCGCAAAGCCTGGCCGATCCGTTGGGACCGTGGCATTCGTTGATGAATGAGAACGGTTGGGTGCTGCTGCTGGGCGTGGATCATCGGGCGAACAGCGGGCTGCACCTGGCAGAGCAACTGGCCGGCCGGAAGCAGTTTACCCGTTGGTCGCTTACCCCAGTTGGTGTAGTTGAGTGTCCTGCGATGCCAGGCTGTGCGCAGGGCTTCAATTCAATTGCGCCGCAAGTGCGGCGAATCACTCGCCAGATAATGGCCGGCGAGACCGTTATCCAGGCAATTCCTTTGGCGGAGCTGGTCAGCATTGCGCAGGCCTGGCTCGCCTCAGATCCTTTGGCTTTGTTGTGCGAACGGAACGAGTGCGAGCTGTGCCAGGCGGTGCGGGCTGAGGCCGCCAGGGTTTGATGCCAATCAAAAAACAAGGGAAGTTGAAAGGAGAACAGCAATGAGTAAAGGCAAGAGACTAATTTTGCTCGCCCTGGTTTTGGTGCTTGTCGCTTCCACGGTGATGGCCTTCACAGGGCCGGGAAAGTGGCTGCGGGTCAAGCGAGGCCAGGATGCGACCCTGCAACTGCGAGATGCGGGGGCGACGATCGTGGACAGCTTCTACAACGGTACACTGAATGTTTACCGCAAAGACGCTGACATTGGTTACAAAGCGCCGAAGAACTTCAAGTTTGCATCCGATATCCTGGGTGTGAAGTTTTACGACCAGAAGTGGAACCGGGTCAAGGTGGTCACCGGCGCAGTGTATGTGTTCTTCAAGCTGGATAAAGCAGATCAACGAGCCTGGGTAAATGGCCGCCTGGATATTTACTATTGGGATACCTGGAAAGGCCAGTGGAAGATCTGCCCGACCTTTGCAGTGGATGGCGGTGCGATGGCCGGCTGCCGGATCAGCTATTTCGGGGAGTACGCGCTGCTTTTCCGTGACCCGTAAACCTGGCTTGGATTGGGGTCGCCTGAAAATTTGCCGATTGTATTCGGCGAGGCCGCATATGGCAGCCGGACGAAGCCTGGCTGTCATATGCGCCATCACAAGTCGCAGTAAGCCTGACCAAGGCCCAATTTTGAACAGTCTGTGACAGGCAGCTATGCCGCTGCTCTGGCTGAGCCTGGTTTTCTTAGGTGGGATTGGATTAAGCCGGCTGGCAGGTTGGCCGGTTAATATTTGGTGGGGGTGCACCTTGCTGGGGCTGGCCGTCCTGGCAGTCCAGCTTTTCCTGCTCAATCGCCGCCCTGGATTTCCCCAGCTTCGACTTCGCTTGCCAAACCCGGATGGGTTTCCGGCTTCTATGATTCCGATTGGTCTGATTCTGACCAGCCTGGCGCTGGGTGGGCTGCGCTATCAAGCTGTACAGCCCAAATGGGACGAGGGCTTTACCGGCTTTTATAACGACCGGGGAGTCCCAGCAGAGATCGATGGTGTGGTCGTCCGTCCGGCGGATGAGCGCGATCGCTACACCTTGCTGACCCTCCGAGTAGAGCAGCTTGCGGTGGGCGGTGAGGCGCTTCAGCAGGAGCTGGAGGGCCTGGCGCTGGCACGCGTAATAAGCGGGGGTGACTGGCGCTATGGCGACCGGGTCGCAGTGAGTGGCGCGCTGGAGACTCCACCGGAAGACGAACAGTTCAGCTACCGGGACTACCTGGCGCGGCAAGGGATCTATTCCTACCTACCAAACGCCGGGGCCAGGCTGCTGGCGCGCGAGCAGGGAAGCAGGCTATTGGGCAGGCTTTACAGCTTGCGCACGCGGGCGCTGGGCAGCCTGTATCGCGCCTTTCCTGACCCGGAAGCCGCACTGCTGGCCGGGATTTTGTTGGGTGTGGAAGCTCAGATCCCGGAGCCGGTGGCCGAAGCGTTTCGCGATAGTGGCACCTCGCATATAATCGCCATCTCCGGATTTAACATGGCGATTGTGGCCGGTCTATTTGCAGTGTTGGCCAGCCGTTGGTTAGGAAGGCGACGGGGGACGCTGGCGGCGCTGCTGGCGATCGTCCTGTACACTCTGTTGGTCGGAGCCGGT
>JAYRWF010000297.1:0-2741 GCA_041918195.1 Anaerolineales bacterium | reverse complement strand
GTTGATGGCCCGGTAGAAGGTGTCCAGGCTGACCGAGCCAAGCTGGCTGGGGAAAGTTTCCTGCAGTTGGGGGTAGAAAAATTCCCAGAAGCCGCGGCTGCGTCCAATCAGGTTTTCCCACAAGCGCGATTGGCTCTCGTGGACGCCTGCCGAGGTGCCGCCTGCCAGCGGAGTACCGTCCAGTTCCATCCGGATGCCCTGTTCGTACATTGCATGGCCTGATTCATGGATCGTGCTGAAAAGCGTCTCGCCCAGGAAATCTTCTTTGACCCGGGTGGTAATCCGCACATCGCCCAGTGAAAATTTTGTCATAAAGGGGTGGTGCGTCTTATCCTGGCGGCCGCGCTGGAAGTCGTAACCCAGCTGGCGGATCACTTTTTCGCTGAAGGCCAATTGGTCGGCTTCCGGAAAATGCTTGCGCAGGCAGCTATCATCCGCTGGAGGCTGCGCAGTAATCGTCTTGACTAAGGGGACAAGCTGCTCGCGGAGCTCGCTGAACAAAGTTCGGACCGATTCGGCCTTCATCCCAAAATCGGCCATATCGATTAGCGGGTCGGCTATATGATCGTAAGGAGCATAAAATTCCGCCAACTGCCGGCTGAAGTCGAGCGTTTTCTCGAGCGCCGGGCGGACGGACTCAAAATCATTCGCCGGGCGAGCGGCGGCCCATTGCATATAGGTCTGGGCAATATGGTTATAAACCTCGCCCAGGAACTCAGGCGGCACTTTGACCGCCCGCTCATAATCGCGTCGGGTCGCCCGCAGCAGGCTGGCATCATCTGAGTCATAGGGCAGGCTTTCACCATATGCTTGCAGGTCATCTAGCAGTTTTCCTACGGCTGGGTCGATAAATTTTTCTTGCGCGAGTCGGGCCAGGGTGGCCATTTGTCGCCCGCGCGCCGCTGCACCGCCTGGCGGCATGTACGTCGATTGGTCCCAGTTCAGAACTGCCGAGGCGCTTTCCAGGTCATTGATTTCTAGCAGGCGTGTTTTCAGTTCGTTCAGTTTCGATTCCATGTAAATACTCCTGTGGTTTTTATCCTCTTGGCTGATATGCCAGGTCTTTCGTAAACTACTTCCTATCTTCTTACCCTTTTATTTCCGGATGGTTCAATTATACAACCTGGAATAGATCCTTGTCTCTTCGCCTGGCTTCTGGTTGATCTCAGGCCAGGCCTTCGATCGCTCTGGATAGCTCGCTCAGGTGGTGAATTGTCCGGGTGAGCGCTCCGTCCCGTGCTTCGTCACTGCTCTCATTTAGCCAGATCGCCCACAGCCCGGCCCGGTTGGCGCCCAGGATGTCGGCTTCCCAATCATCGCCCACCATCAAGGTTTGCTGGGCCTGGGCGTCCAGGTCCTTCAGAATAAAATCGAAGAAGGCCCCTTCTGGTTTGCTGATGCCGACCGATCTGAAGCAATAGACACGTTCCAAAAAGCGCGCCAGGCCAGCTCGCTTGAGCGCTTCCCAAATGTCCGCCTCGTCCGAGTCGCGAGCGTTCGTGGCAACGGCCAGCCGGTATTTTGGCTGCAGTTGCGCCAATGTCTCTACTGCCCCCGGCAGGGTTGCCACTCTTGGCCAATCCACCATCCGCCCGCTATATTCGGGATAGACCCGCATCAGGGTGTCTCCCCAATCAAACAGGATCGTTGCGATTTCATTCATTGGCCAGGTTGGAGAGCTGCTCGCGCAGCTTGGCTGCCGTCTGCTGGTATGCAGCCAGTTTCTCTCGCTCCTTCTGGACCACAGCAGGCGGTGCTTTTTCGGTGAACGAGCCAGCCAGCAAAACCTCCAATCGCTCGACCTGTCCCTGGATTCCTGCCAGTTCTTTTTGCAGGCGGCTGCGTTCTTCATCTGGGTCCACCAGGTCCGCTAACGGCAGGTATACCTGGATTGGGCCGACCACCAGAGCAATATGCCCTTCGGGTTTCGTATCCAGGCTTTGCAACACCTGGACGCGTCCCAGGTCCAGGCCTGCTAGCGCAGCCAGGTTGCGGGCCTCATAATCATAGAGCCCTTTACGCTCTTCGCCTTCAACGATCACTGCAGCCAGCTTCTGCCTGGGTTTGACGTTCTTTTCCGAGCGCATGTTCCGAATGGTCCGCACCACTTCCTGGAAAAGCAGGAATTCTTGGACATTTTCCGCCTCCCAGTCCTCCTCTGCTAACGGCTCAGGCCATTGGGCGATAATCAAGGCATCTTCCCATTTTCCGCTCACTGGCAGAATAGTTTGGGAAGCGTCTTGGCAGGCGGCCTTCAAGTGACCCCAAAGCTCCTCGGTGACAAAGGGCGTGAAAGGGTGCAGCAGGCGTAAGCACAGATCCAGAATCCTCGCCATCAAATCGACTGTCCTGATGCGCCGCTCACCGCCTTCGGTAATTTGCAACTTCGCAATTTCCAGGTACCAGTCGGCGTAATCGGACCAGAAGAATTCATAGATTTGGCGACCTGCCTCACCATACTGGTAGCTCTGGAACAGGCGCTCAACATCACGGGTTAACTGCTTGGCACGCGACCAGATGAAGGCATCAGCCAGGGTGTAGCTGGGTGGGGTAACGCCCCCTGGTAATTGCTGTCCAGTCTGGCTGGGTTTATTATCTAAATCGCTCACTGCACCGATCACCAGGCGGGTTGCGTTCCAAAGTTTGTTTGCAAAATTGCGGTTGGCTTCCACCTTTTTCAAGCTCAGGTTGGTGTCATTGCCGGGCGTTGATCCAACTAGCAGTGAGAATCGCAAAGCATC
>JAYRWF010000296.1:0-6786 GCA_041918195.1 Anaerolineales bacterium | reverse complement strand
GCAGAAGTGCGCGCTGACGGCAGCATTACTCGGGTAATTTCTCAAGAAGCCCTGGATTTGATGGATGTCGATCCGCTAGGGCTTGATGACCTGGACCGGCGCGTCCTCCGGGCAGTGATCGAGAAGTATAATGGCGGCCCCGTGGGCTTAAACACGATTGCTGCCTCGATCAGCGAAGAACCCGAGACGATCATGGATGTGGTCGAGCCTTACCTGCTCCAGTTGGGCTTCCTCGAACGCACGCCGCAAGGCCGCCTGGCGACGCGCAGCGCCTACGAGCACCTGCGCCTCGACTATCCTGGCGATCGGCAGGACCGTCTCTTCTAATTAATACAGATCGATTTTCCACCCATGGTTTTCAATTTGTGAAGACTGTTGATTTTGATTACGACCTACCGCCTGAATTGATTGCCCAAACTCCGCTGGAGCCGCGCGATGCCTCTCGCTTGATGGTGATCCACCGCTCTACCAGCCGGATCGAGCATGCTACCTTCCGCGATCTGGGGTGTTTCCTGGCTGCACCGGATCTCCTTGTGCTCAATGAAACCCGCGTGATCCCGGCCCGTCTGTTTGGACGGAAGATCCCCAGTGGCGGCCGGGTCGAGATTTTCCTGCTTCGCCGTCAGGATTTGTTGACCTGGGAGGTCTTGGTGGGAGGAAAGGGTTTACTGCCCGGTCGCCAGGTTGCGATCGACCAGGGTCCGAAAGCCGAGATCCTGGCTGTGCTGGATGGCTCCAGCCGGCTGCTGCGTTTTGCGCAACCGATTGAAGATTTCTTGGCACAAGCTGGGCACGTCCCACTACCGCCCTACATCCACGCGCCATTGGCCAACCCGGAGCGCTACCAAACCGTTTATGCCCACCGGGCAGGATCGGCGGCGGCGCCAACCGCTGGCCTGCACTTCACCCAAGAGTTGATGGACGGTTTACGGGAGCAGGGATTACAATTCGGACAGGTTACTTTGCATGTCGGCCTGGACACCTTTGCTCCGGTTAACGAAGACAACCCGGTCGAACATGTGATCCTTACGGAGTGGTGCCATGCGCCGGTTGAAACCGTCCAGGCTGTGCAAAAGGCGCGCTCCCTGGGTGGGCGGGTGGTAGCAGTTGGCACCACCAGTGTCCGGACGCTTGAAAGCGCAGCCAGGTCAGCCCAAGCAGGGGATTGGATCGCTCCTTATGAAGGGCCGACCGATTTATTTATCCTTCCGGGGTATACTTTTAAAATCGTGGACGCACTGATCACCAATTTTCACCTGCCCCGCTCAACTTTGCTGATGTTGGTCAGTGCATTTGCCAGCCGGGAGTTGATCCTGGCGGCTTATCAAGAAGCCATTCGCGAGAAGTATCGTTTTTACTCGTTTGGAGACGCGATGTTGATTCTCTAAACGTTTTCGTTACCAGAAGACTCCGATCATTGACAAGAAGTGCAGAAAAGGAAGTTAATCATGCGCGCAGTAGATATCATCAGTCGAAAACGCAACCGGCAGGAATTAAGCCAGGCAGAAATTAACCGTTTTATCCAGGGGTATGCCAGCGGAGAGATCCCGGATTACCAGGCGGCTGCCTTTGCGATGGCTGTCCTGCTCAATGGTATGACACCGCGAGAGACCACCGATCTGACGCTGGCAATGGCCAATTCAGGTAAGATCCTCGATCTCTCTGAGGTAGTGCCGTTGGCGGTGGATAAACATTCTACCGGCGGGGTAGGTGATAAGACCTCTCTGGTGGTTGAGCCTTTGGTTGCGGCCTGCGGCATCCCGGTCGGAAAAATGTCGGGGCGCGGCCTGGGTTTCACCGGTGGTACCCTGGATAAACTCGAATCCATCCCAGGCTACCGCACCAACCTTTCTACTGAGGAATTCCTTCATCAACTCAAAGAGATAGGCCTGGTCCTGAGCGGCCAGAGTTTGGATCTTGCACCGGCGGATGGTAAGTTATATGCCCTGCGTGACGTGACCGGAACGATCAAATCAATGCCGCTGATTGCTTCCTCGATTATGAGTAAAAAGATCGCTGCTGGAGCGCAGGCGATTGTCCTGGATGTAAAGGTCGGTTGTGGCGCATTCATGGAAACCCTCGAAGATGGCCGTGAGTTGGCCCGCCTGTTGGTGGATATTGCCCACCTGGCTGGTCGCAAGGCTGTTGCTCTGCTCTCGGATATGAACCAACCCCTGGGCTGTGCGGTCGGGAATGCTTTGGAAGTGATTGAAGCCATCGATACTTTACATGGCCATGGCCCGGCTGATTTCACGGAGCATTGCCTGGTCCTGGCAGGTCACCTCTTGGCCCTGGGCGGCAAAGCGCCTGATCCACAAGCCGGCAAGGAAATTGCTCATACTTATTTGGCGAATGGCCAGGCCTGGGAATTCTTCCGTAAGCTGGTGGTAGCTCAAGGCGGTGATGTCACGACGATTGACCATCCCGAGCTACTCCCGGCAGCTCAGTATGTGGAGGTGGTCGCCTCGCCTGAATCAGGCTATCTCAGTTGGATCGACGCGCTGATTGTCGGTGAGACGGCCATGCGCCTCGGTGCAGGCCGGGCGATGAAGCACGAGAAGATTGATCATGCCGTCGGTGTGGTGATCCATCATAAAGTTGGGGATGCGGTGAAAACAGGTGATCCCTTGTTCACTTTGCACGCCAATGACCTTGAAAAAATGGCTGAGGCGCGCCAGGGTTTCCTGGCAGCCCACCATTGGTCGCCTGAGCCGGTCCAGGCCTTGCCGCTGTTCTATGGAGTGGTCGAATAACGAAAATCTCTCAGGAATTTCCCCGGGTTTTTCGCATAGGTATTTACTGGCAACTTGCCCTGGGTAAGCGCCATCAAGGTGTCGGTCAGGAAACGGTTGGCTGGAGCAGGAACACTCAGCAGCTCGCTAGCATCGGCTACCGCGCCGTTCAGGTAGGCGACTTCGCTTTTGCCTCGCCCGCTGTGTAGGTCTATATGAAACGAAGGCATCTTCGCGCCACGCCCACGTCCGATTGCGCGTTGTAAGATCGGGCGGGAAAGGCTCACCGGCAGGCGGCGGATAGCAAAGCCAAACAAGCGCACCGGTGTGCCTGGTAGATCGACCAGGGGAATTCCTTGAGCCGACATCACTGCCAGGGCTTCGCGAAGCTGGCGAATTTCGAATCGAAACAGGTTCGGATTGGCAAAGATCTCTGCTGGAGTCAGGTTAAGGATGGCAGAAGTTGCGTTTGCCGGCAGGTTGGTGATCAGTTTCGACCATTTCATGCCGAGCCCCGATGCGAACAAGCGGGCGTTCAAGCCTGCCTGGCTAAAGGCATCCGCTAGGCGATGCGATAATTCACCTTGTTCAGCGATACCCACCCCTCGCAGGCGCTCCAGGACAATCTGGCCTGGACCTCGTCGACCGATTGAACTGGTTACCGTCCCAGCGATGACCTTTTCACTACCCAGGGCAGAGGCCAGGATGGTTTCATTGGCGACCCCATTTTGCAGGCAGAGTAGCGGCGGTAATTGCTGGCGCTGCAGGATCAAATCTTCCAGGATGCTCCGGGTGTCATAGGCTTTGAGCGCAAATATGGCCGCGTCAAAGGGGCCTTGGGTAACCGCTTCCTCCAGGGTTGTTGCCAGCGCTGGGCTGGGAAGATGCTTGACCTGGCCGTCGATTTCCAGGCTCAGCCCACTGGCGCGGAGTTGCTCAGCCGTGCCGGGCATCTCCAAGAAAACTACGGAATGGCCGGCCAATGCCAGGCTTCCGCCAATATACGTACCGATTGCGCCTGCTCCAAAGCTTAGCAGGCGCAATTGGCTTCCTGGGACCGTTGGATTAGTCATCGGTGGCTTAACCTTACTCCGCCAGGTTTGTGAACTGGACGATTCGCCATTGCTGAATGTCCGGCAGATAAACCAGGTCGAGATAACCCGTGTTGCTGAAAGAAAAGCGTAAACTGCGCGGATTATTATGCGGGCTCAGGCCAACCACTGCATACAGCAACATATTTAAAAATGCACCGTGTGAAACCACCAGGTAGCGACCGGGTGGGCGCAGAAGTAACCCTTGCAGGACCTGGCCCGCGCGGTTATACACCTCGACCAGACTCTCGCCCTCTCCTCCTGGCTTGCGATAGGGATCTGTAAAATTAGGCGGTGGTTCTTCCTGCATCAACTCAGCCAACAACCGGCCTTCAATCGAACCAAAGCCACGTTCGACCAGGTCAGGATGGGATACAAGCGGTAAATCCAATCCTTCGGAGATGATTTGGGCGGTCCGCCAGGCGCGTTGGAGTGGGCTGGCAATGATCTGATCATACTGCCTTCCTTCAGATTTCCAACGCCAGGCCAATTCTGCGGCCTGGTCTATGCCGGTGGTGGTCAGCGGCATGTCGATCTGGCCCTGGATTTGTCCATTGGCATTCCCGGCGGATTCAGCATGCCGTAGAAAAGTGAATTGGTACATGCTTGTACTCATACGGGAAAATTAAGCCGAATGTCGCGCCGGGTCAGGTCTTCCAGCGTCTCTCGTTTTTGGATGAGCTGGGCCCGTCCACTTTGCAGCCATACAACGGCAGGTTTGCGCGCCCCGTTATAATTGCTGCCCATGCTGAGCTGGTAAGCGCCGGCGGCTGGCACCGCCAGGAATTCCCCGGCCTCCATACTTGGAAGCGGCAGGTCTTCGATCAGGATATCGCCGCTTTCACAGAATGGGCCGGCCAGGTAGGCCGTGCCTACTGCTGGGCGCTCAGGATTGACCAGCGGTAAGGCGGTGTATTTTGCGCCATACAGCGCTGGGCGGGGGTTATCGGCCAGCCCGCCATCCAGGAGCAGCCAGCGGCGCTCAGGATTCTCCTTCACCGCGCCAACCCGGTAAATCGCCACCCCCGCGCGCGCCACCAGGCTGCGGCCAGGTTCGACTTGCAGGTGTGGCAGCGCTAACCCGCGCGCCGTGCAACCTTCCACCAGGCTCTCGGCAATCGCCCGGATATAGCGCTCGACCTGTGGGTGGGGCAGGTCCTGTTCGTGGTAGGGAATGCCCCAACCACCGCCTGTGCAGAAGGAGGCGGGGGCCCAACCGTTGCGCTGCTTCAGTTCTACCAGCAAGTCCAACCCAGTTTCAATCGCTGGCTTGAGCGGAGCTGGATCGTGGAAATGCGAGCCCTGATGAAAATGTAATCCAGTGAGCGGTAAGCCTCGTGCAAGGCCTGTGTCTACTGCCCGGATGATCTCATCCGGGCTCATGCCAAATTTGCTGTTTGGTTGGCCGGTTTGGGTGTGCTTGTGCGTTTCGACCGCCAGGCCCGGGCGCAGTCGCAGCCACAAGTCTGGTATCCTTCCGTTCCAGATTTGCGCCAGGCTGGCGATGCGCTCGAGCTCTGTAAGATTATCGACAACAATTTTCCCTGCGACCTGAAATGCGGCCGTTAAATCGGACTGGCTCTTATTCACCCCATGAACCAGGATGTTGGACCGTTCTACCCCGGCAGACTGAGCGATCGCGAGTTCGCCCTCCCCGGTACAATCCAGCCACAATCCTTGGTGTTGGACCCACTGGGCGATCGCCAAAGACAGGTAGGCTTTACCGGCGTAGGTGATCCCACTGGTTGCCGGGTAGTACTCCTGCAAGGCGCGACGGTAGCCTGCCAGGTTTGAATCGAGTGTGATCTGGTCGATCACGTACAATGGGGTGCCATATTCTTCTGCCAGGGCGGTCAGGCTGCAACCGCCGATCAAGAGCTGGCTCGAGTCCTGCGATCTGACCAGCTCGGTGCTGACCGGAAAAATTTCCAGCCGAGATTTTAATAACTCATTCACAGGTTTAATTTCCCCAATTCCTGGCGCCTTGCAGGAATTCCTTGCCGGTCAGGCGACGCTTGCCGGCCGGTTGGACTTCTTCCAGCACCAGCAACCCATCTGCTGCACGCAGGGCGGGCTTACCGGCCCAGCACAAGGCCTGACCGGGCTGGCTTTGCTCAAGTGGAGCTGGGAGGTCGGTTAATGAAACGCTGAATACTTTCAGACGCTCACCCTGCCAGGTGAAATGAGCTCCTGGCCAGGGCTGCATCGCCCGCACCCGCCGCTCCAGACTTTTGGCTGGCTGGAAAAAATCTAAAAGGCCATCTTCCTTCTTGAGCATCGGGGCGTAGGTAGCCAGGGAATCGTCCTGGGCTTTGGGTAAAAGCTTCCCTTCCAGGAAGCCAGGTAAACTTTCCAAGAGAAGCTCAGCTCCTAATCCAGCCAGTCGCTCACTCAATGTCCCGGCAGTATCGCGTTCCTGGATCGTTTCGGCGCGTTGGGCCAGGATCGCTCCAGTATCCACACCAGGATCCATCTGCATAATGGTGATCCCGGTCTCCGGATCGCCGTTCAGGATGGCAGCCTGGATCGGCGCTGCGCCACGCCAGCGCGGCAGTAAGGAGGCGTGGACATTAATGCAACCCCGTTCGGGTAAATCGAGCACTTCCGGCCGTAGGATCTGTCCAAAAGCCGCCACCACAATCAGATCGGGTCTCCATTCTTGTAGCTGCGCCATAGCAGCAGGCTCACGCAGCCGGCGGGGCTGAATGACTGGCAGGCCAAGCGCCTCTGCCAGGATCTTCACAGGTGGTGGGGCCAAGAGCTGGCCGCGCCCGGCCGGCCGGTCTGGCTGGGTCACCACACCGACAACCGGATAGTGGTTGACTAGCGCTTGAAGCGTCGGCGTAGCAAATTGTGGAGAGCCCATAAAGACAATTCGAACAGTCATAGTCTGTCTCCACCCGATTTTGGGTTAATAGACACCCATGGGGGTGCGGCTCCTGGCCGCACCCCCATGGGTATTC
>JAYRWF010000295.1:0-4396 GCA_041918195.1 Anaerolineales bacterium | reverse complement strand
TCGGCGACCGCCAACTTACGGGCTTCGGACTGCGCTTTGGATCGATCGGCGACATCAAAGGTGATCCCATAGATGTTGTTGGCTCCAGCCTGGACGACGGTGTCAAGCAGGTCGCCAATGGCAGCCAAATCGCGCACGGTGACGTAGATCTGGTTATCGACAATATAGGTAATCTCACCCGTTGGCCGGCCGTTCGCGTCGTATTGCTGCTGCGGGTAGATGCTGAAGTTCTGAGTTTGAATGTCAGACAGCTCAACACCTAACCCGGTCAGTGCATCTTTGACCTTGCTGGAACCTGCGTTATTTTCGGCCACAGCCTGGGCAGCATCCTTGTTTTCCGTGTGTACGCCGATGGTCACGTAGGCGATATCCGGGGTCAGGTACACCTTGCCGGTGCCGTTGACATTCAGCGTGCGCAGGTTTGCTGCCGATGATTCTGAAGTCTGATTCAGGCTTTGGGCTGCTGCGACTCCTGCACAGCCGCTCAAGATGGCTGTGATCAGAACCAGGATTGTCAAGAAGTAAAATTTGGTACGCATGGTTATTCTCCTATTCTAGAACTTAGTTTGCCAGGTCCATCTGGCTAACTTTCTGCTTGTTTCCCTGACTAGACGCCAGGCTGGCGGTAAAAGTTCCCAATAAATTATATACTTTTCGAGCCTGGTTCGGTTCAATTTTTTAGACAACATCTCTCCAAATTCATATACAACTCTTACGCTCGGTCGGCAATAGAGATGAAGGCTCAGTGTTATAATCTTTAGCAGTCGGGGGGTGTCCCCGATCTAGAAAGAAGGTTACTGAGATGATGCGATTTGATCGATTTACCGAGAGGGCTCAAGAGGCCGCTCAACGAGCCGCCGAGATTATTCAGCGTTACAGTCACAACCAGATTGATACCGAACATATTCTACTGGCGCTGATCGAGCAACCAGGTGGCGTAATCCCTCAAATCCTGGAAATTTTAAAGGTTGACCAGAACATGCTGACCGAGCGTCTGGATTACATCCTGCGCACCAGCCCAAAGGCGAATATTTTTGGCGGCGGTGCAGGGCAAATTTTCATCACGCCGCGCGTGAAGCGAATTATTGACCTGGCAAATGAGGAAGCCAACCGGCTAAAAGATGAATACATTTCGACTGAGCACATTTTCCTGGCGATTCTGAGCGAGCGCTCTACACCTGCGGCTCGCTTATTGGAAGGCGCTGGGGTCAACCGGGACCGGGTGTATGAGGCTATCCAACAACTGCGCGGCGGCCAACGGGTGACCGACCCACAGGCGGAAACTCGTTACCGGACCCTGGAGAAATACTCGCGCGATCTGACTCAAATGGCGCGTGAGGGCAAGTTGGATCCGGTGATCGGCCGAGACACCGAAATCTTGCGCGTGATCCAGATCCTTTCCCGGCGGACCAAGAACAACCCGGTTTTGATTGGCGAAGCCGGGGTGGGAAAGACGGCGATTGTTGAAGGCCTGGCACAGAAAATCTCGACCAATGATGTGCCCGAGATCCTGAGCGGTAAACGAGTCCTGGCGCTCGACCTGGGTGCGATGATCGCTGGCTCGCGCTTTCGGGGCGAGTTCGAAGAACGCTTGAAAACCGCCTTGGATGAAATTGAGCGGGCGGCGGGCGAGATCATCCTGTTCATCGATGAGCTGCACACCGTAGTTGGCGCTGGCGCAGCGCAGGGCGCAATGGACGCTTCCAATATGCTCAAGCCAGCCCTGGCACGCGGCGAGTTGCAATGCATCGGCGCGACGACCCTGGATGAATATCACAAGCACATTGAGAAAGACGCCGCCCTGGAGCGCCGCTTTGCGCCGGTGTATGTCGAAGAGCCAAACGTCGAAGATACCATCCTGATGCTGCGTGGTCTGCGCGACCGTTACGAAGCGCATCACAAAGTCCGCTTTTCGGACGCTGCCCTGGTGGATGCAGCCCGGCTTTCGGCGCGCTATGTGACTGACCGCCATCTGCCAGACAAAGCCATTGACCTGATGGACGAAGCAGCCGCCAAGCTGCGGGTGGCGTTGTATTCACTGCCGCCGGAACTAAAGGCGATGAAGTCTGAAATTGACCGCCTGGCGGCCGAAGAAGAACAGGCTGGCCTGGAGCGAGATTACGAACGAGCTGCGCAGAAGAAATCTGAGCGTTTGCGCCTGGACACAGAGTTTAACCAATTGCGCGACCAGTGGGAGGCAGAGCACCACCTGGATGAGGTGGTCGATACGCGCGATATTGCTGAAGTGGTCGCTCAGTGGACTGGGATCCCAGTCAGCCAGATGATGGAGACCGAGGCTCAGAAGTTGCTCCACATGGAAGAGCGCCTGCACGAACATATCATCGGGCAAGACGAAGCGATTGGGGCGATTTCAGACGCCATTCGCCGGGCGCGCTCTGGATTGAAGGACCCGCGCCGGCCGATTGGCTCGTTCATCTTCATTGGCCCCTCGGGGGTTGGCAAGACTGAGCTGGCGAAGGCCCTGGCGCGCTTCATGTTTGATGATGAAGATGCCCTGGTGCGGATTGATATGAGCGAATACCGCGAACAGCATACCGTCTCACGCCTGTTTGGGGCGCCGCCCGGCTATGTGGGCTATGAAGAGGGCGGTCAATTGACCGAAGCGGTTCGGCGCCGCCCGTACCGGGTGGTCCTGTTCGACGAGATTGAGAAGGCTCATCCGGAGGTTTGGAATGCGCTGCTCCAGATCCTGGATGATGGCCGCTTGACCGATGGCCAGGGGAGGATCGTTGATTTTCGCAATACCGTCTTGATCATGACCAGCAACCTGGGCACGGAATACGTCCGCCGCTCGGGCACGCTAGGTTTTGTCCCGCGCAATGCCGGACCCGAAGAACGGGCGGATCAGGAGAAGATCGAAAAGGCGCTGAAGAGCACGTTCCGGCCGGAATTTCTGAACCGGATTGATGAAATTATCACCTTCTCCCCGTTGTCTCGTGAGCAGATGGCTGAAATTGTTGACCTGCAGATGAAGGAAGTGTCTGAGCGCTTACAGGAAAGCGGTTTGTTCGTGGAGTTGACGCCGGCGGCGCGCAAATGGCTGGCAGAAAAAGGCTTTGACCCGGCCTTCGGCGCCCGACCCTTGCGCCGGGCGCTGCAAAAATTTGTTGAAAGCCCGCTCTCGGTAAGCCTTTTGAGCGGTGAATTCCAGTCGGGCCAGACAATCCTGGTGGAAGTGGATGCTCAGAGCGACAAACTGGTCTTTCACCCGGTGGGTAAGGACGTACCAGCCGAATTTGTGAATCCTGTCCCGGCCTGATTCCGCCGGCCAGTGCCAGATCAGGTGGAGGAATCTACGAAGGTTCCTCCACTGATCTGGCGATGGATAATTTTTCGCTGTTGATTGAAAGTCAGCTCAATTTCAATCGCCTGGAAGCAACGCTTTTCGCCGATTAACACCTTCCGGCAGAAGTAAGCCCCAGGCAGGTCGGTGTCGTTGGCGCTCAGCTCGTTATTCAGATTTATTCGTGCCGGGATGATTTCTCCACAGCGACTGCATTTTGCCTGGAGCATGATGGTAAAGTCAGCCGGGTTGTTTGGACCGGATAACGACACAGCCTGGATTAGTTTCTTGAAAAATCCCATAGGTTTTTTTCTCCCTATACCGGCGCTTCATTCACCGGCGTCGATCAGTCTGGCGATCAGGCTGTCATTGGCGTCGCGAAATGCGCTTACCTGCACCTGGCTGCCTGCCATTGGCGAGCCGTGTACCAGAGACTCCTGACCGAATTGAACCGCAACACCAGCAATCACGAGCTGGTCGGGCGAAAGTTGCTCCAACTTGCCCCGAAAGAAATATTCGCGTGGCCGGATCTGTTCCACCTGTAACGATCCATCCGCCTGAAGCTTGCCACTGGCTTCTACCCAGATCCCGCTGCGCACCTGGCCGATAATTTCGGTCTGTGGAGTGAAAACAAGCCGGAGGCCCGAAATCTCTGCCTGCCCGGGTGAATTGGCCTGGTATAAACCAGAAAATTCGACCCTGGCCTGGCGGTGCAGTGCAATCAGGTCTTGCACTTCACCTAATTGCGCCTGGTCATATGCCCGTTCCCTGGCCAGTTGCTCGGCCGGTTCGGCCGGTAAGGCGCGCACGGCCTGCCAGGCCAGGTTTTTCAGCGGGTAGAGCAGGTTACCCGGCAGGGCTACCGAGGTCAGGACATAGCCCCACAAAACCCCGGCCAGGGCCAGAAAGGAAAAGGCCAGCCAGAAGAGGTGGGAAGCCGAGCGGCTGCGCCGGGCTGGTGGATGAGTGCTAGGCTGGAGTTCCTCGGCTACCTGAAGAAAGGCCGCTCGCTCTTGATCCTCACGGATGGTGGGAGACTTAAGCGTCTCACGATACACCTGCAGAGTTTGGGCGGCCTCCAGGGGAGGAGTT
>JAYRWF010000294.1:0-3416 GCA_041918195.1 Anaerolineales bacterium | reverse complement strand
TCACCCCGCCTGCTGACCACCGGCGCCGTTTTGTAATCCTGATTAAACAGGCCGATATCTATTCGCTTTTAGGCGATCGCACGAACCAGATGCGGACGCTTTTACTGGTCCAGGATTTTCTGGATAGTCTGGTTGCATCTCCTGAGATCTCAGGAGCTACTATAACCGAAGATATCCACATCTTGAGTGCTGTACTTCAGCTTCGCAAGGCAGTTTACTATAACGCCACCGGTGATTATCCACTGGCTGACCAGGCCGCACAACAGGCTGTAGAATGGGCGACACTGGCCTCTGATCAACTTATCGAAGCGCAAGCCTGCCTGGTTTGGGCGACCAGCGCTCGTTACCGATCGGACTACCGGCTTGCTATTAACCTGTTATCCCGCGCTCGTGAGCTGGTTGAGCGGAATTCGCAGCTTGAAACAGCCACGCTGCCGGATGACTTGAACCCAGATGAAGCCGGTATTCTTCGACCATCTATCCGTAACCTGCAAGCCGAGATTTTCCTCGGTTTGGGGGTTGTGGCTGATGTTCAGGGAGAATATGATCAGGCGCGTAGCATGTTGGAGCAAGCGCTTGCTTTTTTCCGCATCATTCGCTATCAGTTGGGGGAGAGCCGGGCTCTAAATAGCCTGGGTGTTGTCCTGAGCTATCAACACGATCTGGCTGCTGCTCGGGCCTATTTGGAGCAGGCTTTACAGATCAAGCGCCAGATGGGCGACCTTTATGGTGAAGGTGTGACCCTGGTCAATCTCGGCGTGCTTTCAGAACGCCAACATGCCTTTGATATCGCTTTGGATTATTTTGAGCAGAGCCTGGCAGTCTGCAAGGCGGTTGATGACGAAGAAGGAAAGGCCGCTGCATGGATCGGGATTGGCAACAACCGCCAGTCGCTCGGCGATTACCCGGCTGCTCGGGCTGCCTTTGACCATGCCCTGCAAACCTGTCGTACTATCGGCGATCGCCAGGGCGAAGCGGATATCTTAACCAGCCTGGGTGAGCTGCATAATGTCTGCGGCCAGGCAGAACAAGGCCGCGCCTACTGCCTGGAAGCCAAGGAAATCGCCGAGCAAATTGGAGCACCAAACGAAGCCGGCTACGCCTGGTATTTCCTTGGCCGGTCTGAAGAACTTTTGGGAAATACCGGACAAGCCATCCAGGCTTACCAGCGCTGCCTTGATCTTCGCCTGGAGCTCGGCCAGCAAAATCTTCAGGTCGATGCACGGGCTGGACTGGCGCGCGGTTTCTTGGCGGCTGGGGACCTGGGATCTGCGCAAGAGCAGGCGGATTTGGTGCTGGCTGTGTTGCACTCACCCATGTTTAGCGAGCTCCACGCTCCGGTTTTGGCCTGCCTTTCGGCCTGGCAGGTTTTAAGAGCCTGCGGCGCACCGCAAGCTGAGTTGGACGAGATCCTTACGATTGGGAGCCGGTTTCTAAACAAGGTAGCTGGCTCGTTTATTGATGAAGGATTGAGAACTTCTTACCAGGAACTGGTGCCGGAAAACCAGCAGCTCCGCCGCCTGGTTGATGCCGCCGGCCTGGCTGGGTAGGAAACGTTATCCCTTATGCAAGCTTCCACCCTGCGCAATATCCCACTTTTTTCCCAGCTCCCCGAGCATGAGATCGAAGACCTGCTGGCGATTTCACATATCCATGATTTCTCGGATGGTGAAGTGATCTTCTGGGAGGACCAACCGAGCGATTGTTTCCTGGTGATCCTGGAAGGGCAAGTCGAAGTGATCAAATCACTCGGGACGGACGCCGAGCGTAGCCTGGGAGTGGTCGACCCGGGCGGTTACCTCGGCGAGGTGGGCCTTTTTCAAGAAGGTCAGGTTCGTTCTGCCAGTGTGCGCTGCCGTGGGTGCACCCGGGTACTGGAATTGGCCCGCAAGGATTTCCAGGCCTTGCTCGAGCGGCGACCGCAGATGGCTTTCCTCTTGCTTCAGGAGATGAGCAAGCGCCTGCGCAGCTCTGAAGATGCCACCGTGCGGGACCTGCAGATCAAAAATCTTGCCTTAACCCAGGCCTATGATGAGTTGAAAGCCGCCCAGGCCAACCTGCTGGCGAAGGAGCGCCTGGAGGCTGAGCTGGCAACTGCCCGGCGCATCCAGGAGAGCCTGTTGCCAAAGGAGACACCGCAATTATCAGGCTGGCAGGTGGACGCATACTGGCAGCCGGCCCGCGAAGTAAGCGGTGATTTCTATGATTTTCTCAGCTTGCCGGATGGCCGCCTGGGCCTGGTGGTGGGGGATGTCTCCGGCAAGGGTGTACCAGCCGCCCTGGTGATGGCTACCACGCGCAGCGTCCTGCGCGCCACACTGCGGGCGATGGGAAACGCACACTCGCCCAACCCCGGAAACCTGCTGGCGCTGGTTAATGACCTTCTGGTTCCCGATATGCCTCCCCATATGTTTGTTACCTGCCTGGCGATTTTCATTGATCTGCGGACCGGGAACCTGGAGTTGGCTAACGCTGGCCACTGCCTGCCATATGCCTGGGGCGGCCCGGCCGTGCGTGAGTTGCGCGCGACCGGCCTGCCGCTTGGGCTGTTGCCCGGTGTGCAGTATGATCAGCGACCGGATCAATTACAGCCGGGGGAGCGCTTGCTCCTGCTGAGCGATGGCCTGCTCGAAGCGCACAACCCGGCTGGCCAGATGTATGGCCGGGCGAGAATTATGGACTTCCTGACTGCGCTGCCCGACAGAAACAGCGCGCAGTCGATTGTCGATCTGCGCGCCGATTTAATGGACTATTGCGGGCCGCTGGCTGAACAAGAAGACGATATTACCTTGCTAAGCCTGGGCCGCTCAATCTAAGCGGCTCAGCTTGAGTGGTCTATTCTTCCGTCCCTGAGCGCACTTCGTTTAGCACCTCAAGCACCGCTTCAGGTGGTTCCTGATCGTTTGCCACCCTCAGGCGCATTAATTCGAGCGTACGCTGGCTGCCATCCTCCAACCTCGCCACGGTCTGCAGCGCCCGGAGCAGTCCGGTCTCCAAATCCAGGTAGGCTGAAATCTGGTCGCCGATGATTGCCTGGGTGTATAGCGCCGGGTCGTTGTTGGTAAAAGATTCATCTACCCGGAAGAGCATCACGGTCTGTTCGTCCAACTCGGCCAGCGAGGCGCTGCCGTTGCCTTGCCGCAAGTGAGCTGCCAGGTTGCCCAGGAACTGTTCGTTCAGGTGCAACCGGTAGGCGTCTTGTGGGAAGGGCTCTTCCGGCGCCGCGCTGGTCACAAACTGACCCTCCGCGAAAGCGCTGGTCTCAAGGATATTCTCCTCGCTGTCGCGCACGAAGCTGACCGACTCGAAAACCCGCCCGTTTTCATCGATGTGATACCAGGTTTCGCGCTGGTAGATTCTGGGCTGCGGGCTGCCGTCGGAGAGGTATCCGTAGCTTTCATTATCCACGTCGTGCT
>JAYRWF010000293.1:0-4182 GCA_041918195.1 Anaerolineales bacterium | reverse complement strand
TGACCTTTTGTTTGACAATCGCCTTCAATGACGGCGTTCACTGTACGACCTACACACCGTAAGGTTCTTCCCAACGACAGAAAATGATACAGGCGGGGGTGCGTTCAGAAAACGCACCCCCACCTGTATCATTTTGTTTCGATGGGAAGAACCTTACGGTTTGTAGGTCTTACATTGAACGCCGTCATTGAAGGCGTTTTTCAAACAAATGGTCAACAGGCTGGCATCGCGGAAGGCCTTGGGAATCCGGAAAGTGCGGGTGGCGACGCCGGTCTTATTGGTTTTCATTGTACCCAGCTTGGCAGTTACGCTTGGCTGATCGACACGCGTAATCCGGAAGTAATACGGTGTTCTGGCCGGGTAGCCGACGGTCGAGATCACAACCGTGAAGGGGTCAGACCCCTTCTTGGCGGTGAAGTCCGGGCCTTTGGCGGTGCTGGTGGTGTCGGTAGCAGTGGTTGTCGCCGCGACCGTTCCTGGGATACACAGGCGTTGTCCGACAAAAATTTGGTAAGGCTCCTTGAGCTCGTTAGCAGTCGCGATTTCCGTTACCGAAACGTCATACTTTACGGAGATCGAGGACAGCGTTTCCCCTGACGAGACCGTGTGGTAAGTGGAACAAGTCACGGCAAGTCCCACTGCGCTGGCGCGCTGCTGAGGCAGCATGACCGCCATCAGCGCTATCACCATCAACACACTGACGATCGTCAGTGCGATGCGGCGAGTGGGTTGGTTGCTTGTTTGGTACATTTTTCTAACTCCTTTGTTAATCGGGTTAAACAGGTTTAAATAGTATAGCACGTTTTTACCCGCTTTTTTGGGTAAATTTTCCACTGGAGAATGGATGAAGATCTAATTTGTCAGATAACTTCTGGTCTCGATGACTGGCTGAATTGAGTTTGGTAAAGGTGAGCGTATAAACCACCGGCGGCGAGCAGTTCAGCATGAGAGCCGCGCTCTACGATCCGGCCGCGATCGAGGACCAGGATCAGGTCAGCGGCCAGGATAGTGCTCAACCGGTGTGCGATTACGATGCTTGTCCGGCCAGCCATGACATGCTTTAAAGCTTCCTGGATCAGGCTTTCAGACTCGCTGTCCAGGTGGCTGGTCGCCTCATCGAGTACCAGGACGCGTGGGTTTTTCAGAATCACTCGTGCCAGGGCAATGCGCTGTTTTTCCCCGCCACTCAGGCGGTAGCCCCGCTCGCCGACGATCGTGTCATACCCATCTGGTAGGTCGTGGATAAACTCATGGATATTGGCGGTCCGTGCCGCTGCTTCAACTTCTGCTTGAGTCGCGTCCAGGCGGGCGTAGAGCAAGTTGGTGCGGATGCTGTCATGAAACAGATGGGTTTCCTGGGTAACCATCCCTATCTGAGCGCTCAGGCTGGACAGGCTGGCATTCCGTAGGTCCACACCATCTAGCAGGATGCGACCTACGCTCGGGTCATACAGGCGGGGGATCAAGTAGGTCAGGGTCGTCTTGCCAGCTCCGGATGGGCCGACCAGGGCGACAAGTTGGCCGGGTTCAACGTGAAAACTGATCTCTTCCAGCGCGACTGGCCGGGCCTGGCTGTTGGTTCCATCGTCCTCTTCCCTGGATTCAGGCTGTGGGTTCGTTGGCCGTGAGCGGGCCTGGTCGCCGTTCTTCTCTGTCGGCGCTGCGTTCTCCCCAGAGAGCACGGCTGTAACATAGTGCATCTGGCCATAGCGTCGGACCTGGCTGAGCAGGCTAGTCTCATGAGCCTGGTATTGGAATGTCACCTGGTCGAATACCAGCTCCCCGCGGGTATCTTTCAATTCGATCGGCGCTGGATTTTCAGGGATATCCATCGGCAGGTCAATTACTTCAAAAACTCGTTCAAAGCTGACGACTGAAGTCGCAAAGGCGACTGGTGCGTTGGCCAGCGCTTGGAGCGCTCCGTACAGGGTGGACAGGTATGAACCAAAAGCGACGATGGTCCCGATGCTGAAATCCTCTTGAATCACCAGGTAGCCGCCGATTCCATAAACCAGGGCTGTTCCGATCGCACTGACAAGGCCGATCATCACGAAAAATTGCGATGCGACCACTGCCTGGCGGATGCCGGTATCCCTGACGCGGGCCGCCCGGCTCCTGAAGCGCTCCACTTCGACCGCATTGCGACCAAATAGCTTTACCAACAAAGCGCCACCGATGTTGAGAGTCTCATTCATCATGGCATTCATCTGGGCGTTGTAATCCATCTGCTGGCGCGCGATGTCACGCAGTTGCACACCCATTCGGCGCGCTGCCAGGATGAAGAGTGGCAGAATAATTGCGCTGATCAAAGTCAGCCGCCACTCAAGTCTTAGCATAACTCCCAGCACGGCGATGGTTTGTAAGATATTGGTGATGATTCCAACCAGAATATTGCTGATAGCATTCTGTGCGCCGACCACATCATTATTCAAGCGGCTCATCAATTCGCCGACTTTGGTATTGGTGAAAAATCGCAGTGACATGCGCTGCAAGTGCGCATAAAGCGAGACACGCAGATCGTAAATCACGCCTTCGCCAATTTGGGAATTCAGCCGCCTTTGAAAAACGCTCAAGATCCCGCTGGTCACCGGAATGAGCAGCAGTGCCAGTGACATGCCGGCCAGGCTGCGGAGATTACCAGAGGGGATGATTTGATCGATCAGTTGCCGAAAAATCAGCGGACCGACCAGGCCCAGGCCGGTGGTAGCCAGGATGAGCCCCAAGGTCGCCAACATCTTCCAGTGATATGGCCGGGCATAAGCCAACACCCGCAGCAAAAGTTTGCGGGTGACTTTAGGCTTTTCGTCCGCTGAGGAGATTCCACTCCACCATCCGCCATGCATCATGCGCACTTCCTCCAGATCATGTTTGGAATTTTACCATTGACCCGCAGGGACCTGGCGGTTGGTTATCTTTGCCTTGTCCAGGCCGAACTTCAGGCCTTTCTTTTCACGATCAGCACAGAACAGTTGGCATAGTGGACCAATTTGCGCGATACGCTCCCCAACAGCCAGCTCCGCATTTCACTGAATCCGCGTGAGCCGGCAATGATCAGGTCGATCCCATGGTCTTTGACGTATTGGATGATCTCTGTTGCCGCATCCCCGCGTTGCAACACCGTCAGTGGTTCAATGCCGGAACATCTCTTCAAGAAGTTCACTGCTTGCTCCAGGATTGCTTTGCCGCGGGCTTCTTCTTCCTTGATCCACGCATCCTCGCTCTCCCGATCATAGGGTACGGGGGGCAGCATATCTGGCCCGATAGGCCAGGTGCGGGCTATCAAATCGGGTGCCGGCAATGGAGGAAGGACGTGCATTACTCGCACCTGCGCTTTAGCTGGCAGTGGAAAACACTGGCAATGTATTTCAGGTTCCCCCATCACCGCACCAGCCAGGTACTCCATGGCTCGGATGCTGGAAATTGAGCCATCTGTGACTAGCAAAACGCGCTGGATTGGGCGATAGGGCGCACGCACGACCAGGACTGGTTGCTCAGCATACTCGACGATTTGCTGGGCGACTCCTCCGAGCAAAATTCCAAGTGTGTGTCGCAACCCCTTCGCGCCAGCTACGATCAGGTCTGGATGGTGCTCCTGTGCGTACTCGATGATTTTCTCAGCCGGGTTGCCAATCATAAGATCAGTCTGCACCAGAAAACCTTTTTCTCGCAGCAATGCGTCAGCCTGTTCCAGCGCTGATTCGATTATCGCATGGTTGGAGGACTCGCGTGGAACGAGCACGCCAATCGCAGTGACATTGCTTTCCATGCTGACGGGCAAATCGCGCAGCAACTGGATTGCCGCTAACGAATGTTCCGAGCCATCGAAGGCCAGTAAGAAATTCATCGGTCTTGGTTTTGTGGATCTGCTCATTTTCCGCCTCCTTTTTGGCTATTGTGTAGGTAGGAACTGGGAGATAATCTGGATTTCGTTTTATTCTTCAGCTTGAGCCGGAGGATGATTACCCGGCTGCTCAGCACTAATTCTTGAATACTCAGCTAGTTTGTCAACAACGACGCGGTTGAAACTGGCTTCCGGGTACGTATTTTCAGTTTCTAGTTCGCCAGGCAGGCAGTTGGTGAGCAACTCCAGGGCTTGATCGATGTTTTGGATTGGCCAGATATGGAACCGTCTCTCGGCAACTGCCTGGACAACATCCAGGTTCAACATCAAATGTCGCAAGT
>JAYRWF010000292.1:0-3528 GCA_041918195.1 Anaerolineales bacterium | reverse complement strand
TGATGCAGAGCGTCGACCATTATCACACGTTCAAAACTTTCGTTGGAAAACGGCAAGCATTCAGCATGGCTGTTGACTGCGGTTAGAAGCGGCCAGCCCTGGGTCTGGCGCAACATGCCAAAAGATAGATCGGCGACCACGATTTCCCCCGCCAGGCCTTCCAGCCCTTTGGCCACCCGCCCGGTACCGCCGCCAGCGTCCAGCAACAAGCCGGGCACCGGCAAGCCGGCCCGAGCGATTAACTCCTGCACCTGGCGCAATGGGATGAAGCGCTCGTAAAAAGGCGCCAGGATTCCAAAGTGATCTAGCAGCGGCATCTGAGTTCAGATCCTATACTGCCGGTAAAGGTTAATATTCTTCGTCATCAAGCCAGAGTTCTTCGTCTTCCTCTTCCTCGTCAATTTCCTCCCATTCTTCTAATTCTTCTTCTTCCTCTTCCCATTCTTCCTCTTCCTCAACACCATTGGCGCGCGAGTACGTCATGCAGCCCTGGTCAGGATCGACCTCAATCGCGGCAGCGCTGCAGTACCCATCATCGAGAAAGACACAGTCGACGTAATGGCAACGAATTCGGGGCATGCGTTTTTTGATCCTCCTGTAAACATTGCTCGGCTGCCTGGGTGGCATTACCCCAGGTGAGATCCAGCCTGGCTTATTCGTTTAGAAGCCAGGCATCCACCTCTGCGCCGATTGGCAGTGATTTTACCAAAGATGGGATAATAATCAAGGCATTTGCCTGGACCAATGAGCGCAAATTTCCAGAACCTTGATGCCCGGTCAGGCGGGCCAGCCAGCCCTGGCCAGATTGGGTTAAAACCGCGCGCAGGTAGCTCTCCCGCCCATCGGAGTCGATTGCGTGCTCCAGCCGGGCGCGCAGGCGGGGCCGCTCGACCGCCCGGCCAACCAGGAAATCAAGCACCGGGCGAACGAAGACCTGGTAGCCGATAAAGGCGGAGACCGGGTTACCCGGTAGCCCAAAGACCGGCATTCCAGAATAATGTCCAAATGCAAACGGCTTGCCAGGCCGGATATTCACTCGCCAGAACTCGAGCGTCCCGCTGCGCTCGATCACGGCTCGGACGTGATCAAAAGCACCAACGCTGACCCCGGCCGACGAGATCAGCAGGTCGGCATCTTCCTGGCGCGCCTGGGCCAGACTGGCCTCAACCGCATCAAACCGGTCTTCCACGATCCCCAGCTCGATCACCTGCCCGCCAGCTTGTTCCACCAACCTGGACAGCATCGGCCCGTTGGCGTCGTAGATTTTTCCGGGCTGGAGAGTCGCCCCGGCTGGGCGGAGCTCATCGCCGCTGGAGAGCACCGCAACACGCGGCTGGCGATGGACCGGTGCCCGAGCGTAGCCGAGCATACTCAAAAATCCGATTTCCTGGGTGCGTAGAACCACGCCAGGCTGGAGGACCAGCTCGCCGCGCTGCACATCCTGGCCACGTGGGCGGACGTTCACTCCTGGAGTGACTGCCTGGTAAATCGCCACCCGCCCGGGCAGCGGCGTACCGGAAGCCAGCTCGGAATGATTGGTTTCTTCGACTGGTACGACGGCGTCAGCGTCGGCTGGCAGGGGCGCGCCGGTCATAATCCGCAGCGCCTGCCCCTCCTGGAGCATTTGATCCGGGAAAGTCCCGGCCGGGATGTCGCCAATCACCTGCAGCCAGGCCGGCGTTTCCTGGCTGGCCCCGAACAGATCAGCGCTGCGCACGGCAAAGCCATCCATCGCCGAATTGGTGAACGGCGGTAAATCCACCGGCGAAGTCAGCGGCGCGGCCAAAACCCGCCCGAGAGCCTGGCTCAATGGGGCCAGCTCGCTTTCCAGCGGGGTGAAATTGGTTAGCAGGCGCTGCCTGGCTTCCTGGACGCTCAGCATTATCTACCCAGGGCGGACCCGGATCACTTCGGTGACATTCGGCAAGTTCTCCAGGCGGTCCAAAATCCGGCTGAGTTGGACGATATCGCGCACTTCTAACACCGCGTCCACCCAGGCCAGGTTCTTGGTTGTTCCGGAGGTAAAGCTGCTCATGTTAATCCCCTCGTTGTCAATTAACGTGGAAACATCCTTAACCAGCCCGTCGCGATCATAGGCCTGGATACGGATGGGCACGGAAAAAGTCTTTTTCGGCTCGCCCCACGAGACGCGCACCAGCCGTTCGCGATCTTGCACCCGGTAGATGTTTGGGCAGTCCTGGCGGTGGATGGTGGCGCCGCGGCCGCGGGTGCTGTAACCAATAATCGGATCGCCCGGCGCCGGGTTGCAACAACGCGCCATGCTGGTCAACAGGCCGTTCAGGCCCAACACCGCCACCGCCTGGCCATTGTCACTGCCCTGGGCGCTGCTTTTCAGGCTCACCACCGGTTCGGTTTCGGTTTCTGGAGCCGGCAGGGTTAGATGCCTGACCAATTGCGGAATCGAAACTTCGCCGGTGCCCATGGCGACAAACAGATCGTCCGGCGCTTTGAAATCGAGAGCACGCGCCAGGCGCTCCAGGTTGGTATCCGCCAGCCCCAGGCGGCGGAGCTCTTTTTCCAGTACCAGCCGGCCCTGGTTGAGATTTTTCTCGCGCGCCTGCTCGATGAACCAATGGCGGATCTTCGAGCGGGCGCGTTGGGTCTTGACCAGGCCCAGGTTCTGGTTCAGCCAGTCACGGCTTGGCCCACCTTGCTTGGCGGTCAAAACCTGGACCTGGTCGCCAGTCTTGAGCTGGTAATCAAGCGAGACCAGCTTGCCATTGACCTTGGCGCCCCGGCAACGATGGCCCACTTCGGTGTGAACATGGTAAGCAAAATCGATCGGCGTCGAGCCGACCGGCAAGTCAATAATATCGCCCTTCGGCGTCAGAATGTAGACCCGGTCGACAAAGACATCTGATTGCATGCTGTCGACAAACTCACGCGCATCCTCAACATCCTGGCGCCACTCCATCAGGGAGCGCAGCCAGACAATCCGCCGCTCGTATTCAATATCTCTGGAAGCGCTTTCCTTATACCGCCAATGAGCGGCGATGCCATATTCGGCGTTTTGGTGCATTTCGGGGGTGCGGATCTGGATTTCGAGCGTTTTACCGTCATCCCAGATCACCGCGGTGTGCAATGATTTATAGAAATTATCCTTGGGATTGCCAATATAGTCATCAAATTCGCCCGGCACCGGGCGCCAGGTGGAATGGATAAAACCCAACGCCATGTAACAGGTCGGTTCATCGGCTACGATCACGCGCACGCCGCGCACATCGTAGACCAGGTCAAAAGGCACGCCCTTGCGGACCATCTTCTTATAGATCGAGTAGATATGCTTGGGACGGGCCGAAACATCAGATTGGATGCCGCCCCGGCCGAGCACTTCTTCGAGTCGCTGCTTGATGGACTGCATTTCGTCCTCGCGCACCGAGCGTCGTTCAGCCAGCAACTTGGCGATTTCTTTATACTTCTCCGGGTTGGTATAACGAAAACCCTGGTCTTCTAGCTCCCACTTGATGTTCCAGATGCCAAGCCGGTTGGCCAGGGGGGCAAAGATGT
>JAYRWF010000291.1:0-1739 GCA_041918195.1 Anaerolineales bacterium | reverse complement strand
CCGGCCGATTTCCAGGCCCTGCGCCATTTTAACCTGGACTTGGCGCTGACCTGGCGACTGCACACCCGCAGCCTATTCGAGCGTTTGTTCGACCAGGGCTTTGTCGTCACCGATTTCGTTCACCTGCCGGGGGCTACCCCGCGCAGCTTTTACGTTCTCAGCCATGGAGATGCCACCTTATGAAGATCGAACGCTGCAACCTGTACCACCTGAGCATGCCTCTGCGCACGCCCTTTGAAACCTCCTTTGGGCGGATTGAAGAGCGCCAGTCGATCCTGGTTGAGGCCTTTTCCGAAGGCCTGGTTGGGTATGGCGAGTGCGTCGCCGACCGCGACCCTGGCTACGCTTACGAGACCGCCCAGACCGCCTGGCACATGCTGCGCGACTTCCTGCTCCCGGCTGTCCTGGGGCAGGAATTTGGCGACCCCGGCGCGCTGCGCGCCCGCCTGGAATTTGCCCGCGGCCATCCGATGGCCAAGGCCGCCCTGGAAATGGCCGCCTGGGACCTGCAGGGCCAGCGCCTGGGCCAATCCTTGCGCCAGATGCTCGGCGGAGTGCGCCCGACGGTCCCAGTTGGGGTGTCGATCGGCATCCAACCTTCGCCAGCCGCCCTGGTCGAAACCGTTGCAGGCTACCTGGAGCAGGGTTATGGCCGGATTAAGATTAAAATCAAACCCGGGCGCGACCTGGCCGAAACCCAGGCGGTGCGGGTGGCTTTTCCGGATCTGCGCCTGCAGGTGGATGCTAACTCGGCTTACAGCCTGGAAAGCGCCGAAGCCCTGCTGCCGCTGGATGAGTTGGACTTGCTGCTGATTGAACAGCCGCTCGACGAAGATGACCTGTGGGATCACCGCCTGCTCCAGGCTCGTTTGCGCACCCCGCTGTGCCTGGATGAAAGCATCCTGACCGCCCGCCATGCCCGCCAGGCGCTCGAGATGGGCTCCTGTCGGGTGATCAACATCAAGGCCGGGCGGGTCGGTGGGTTGAGCGAGGCCGTTGCCATTCACAACTTATGCCTGGCCCAGAATGTCCCGGTCTGGTGCGGTGGGATGCTCGAAACGGGCGTGGGGCGGGCGGCCAACCTGGCCCTGGCCTCGCTGCCGGGCTTTAGCCTCCCTGGCGACATCTCAGCCACCGATCGTTATTACCTGAAAGACATTACCGAAGAGCGCTTCAACCTGGAGCCGGGCAGCCAGATCCGGGTCCCTGCTCGCCCTGGCCTGGGTGTGACGGTCAAACCGGCCAGCGTGGCGCGTTTTAGTCTGAATCGCTTGTCTATATAGCTTGCCTTCAGGTATACTTAAGCAAGAGATTTTTCGGGGCAGCCATCTGCCCCTTTTACCTTAATCACTCTATTATTGAATCCCAGGAGTCCTGCAATGCAAATTTACGACGTCTCGGTTGCTATTTCACCCGATCTGCCAATTTGGCCCGGAGATCCATCTGTCTCGCTGGAGCGGATCGCCCGGATTGAAAACGGCGACATGGCCAACGTGACCTTCCTGCGCATGGGCGCCCATGTCGGTACGCATGTTGACGCCCCTTATCACTTCCTGGGTGGGGATAAACCAACGGTTGACCAGCTTGACCTGAAAGACCTGACCGGACGGGTGTACGTGTTACGCATTCCCGATGAGGTAGACCTGTTGACAGCCGAAGTCCTTGAAAAGGGTGAAATTCCTCCTCGCACGCGCCGCCTGCTGCTCAAGACCCGCAATTCAAGCTTCTGGGCTTCTTCT
>JAYRWF010000290.1:0-1976 GCA_041918195.1 Anaerolineales bacterium | reverse complement strand
CTCACCGCTGCGAGGGTGTTTGTTCGCCCCGCTTGAATCCGGCCTGGTGGTGATTTACCGGAACAGGTCCATGAGCGCTGGCTCGATTTCCGGAAATTGGAATTTCATTCCAGCCTGGACCAGGCGCTGCGGTACCATGCGCTGGCTGGCCAACAGGATCGTGGACATCTCACCAAACAGAAGTTGCAGCGCCTGAGGCGGCACCGGAAGCAGCGCTGGACGATGGAGCGCTTTGCCAATCGCCCGGGAAAGGGTCTTATTTTGGACTGGGTTTGGCGCAGACAGGTTATATATTCCGCTGGTTTCAGGATGATCGATCAGGAAGCGGATTCCGGCTACTTCGTCGGCCAGGTGGATCCACGGAAACCATTGCTTTCCACTGCCGATTGGACCGCCAACGAAAAGGCGGAAGGGCAGGAGAAGTTTTGGGAAAGCTCCACCTTGGGTGGATATGACAACCCCGGTACGGAAGATCGCCCGGCGGACACCCAGGGCCTCAACTGCAGCGGTCGATTTTTCCCATTCCACGGTCACCCGGCTGGCAAAGTCGCTCCCGGCCGGGCTGCTTTCGATCAACGGATTATCGGCCTGCGAGCCATAATACCCCACCGCTGAAGATTGCAGGACTGCCAGCGGCTTTTCGACCGCCTGCTCAACCGCCTGTACGACGGCCTGCCCGGCGAAGAGCCGGCTGTCCAGGATCTCCTTCTTTCGGCTGGCGCTCCAGCGCCCAGCGCCCAGGTTCGATCCAGCCAGGTTGACGATCACACTCTGGCTGTTGACCAGGTTGCCCCAGCCGCTGGCGGTTTTTCCATCCCAGGCTTCCAGTTGGGCTCCTTTGGGCGCCATCGAGCGGTTGCGGGCTGGGTTACGGCTGAGCAATATCACTTCATGTCCATCTTGGAGTAGGCTGCCTGCCAGGGCAGTTCCGATCAGTCCAGTACCACCGGTGATTAGAATTCGCATCGTTCCTCCAGTTCTGTAGTTAAATAATTATTGTCACACTATTGTTTGATTAAATGTCAAATATGGTCTATAATATGTAAACAGGCTAGAACCTGGTTTCAAATTTATTATAGCCATTTCTCCCTGATATGTCAAGGATTTATATACCAATTATGTACATAATATTGACAATAGTTTGATGGTGTGGTATTATTTTAGAAATAGAATTGATATGGGAGTAAAGCCAATGAGTCCTTTGCCTGAAGTCAGTACTGGAAATACCGAGCCGTTATATAACATAGGAGTAGTCGCCCGGATGACTGGGGTTTCCATGGCTACCTTGCGCGCCTGGGAGCGCCGCTATGATTTCCCCGAGTCGGAGCGGACGGCTGGGGGGCATCGTTTATATTCGGAGCGCGATGTGCTGCGCCTGCGCTGGGTGCGCGATCGAATCGATGAAGGCATGCAGACTGCCCAGGCAATCAATGCCCTGCGCCATCAAGAGGCTACCGGCCATCTGGTGGCCATCGCCCCAGCTTTCTATGAACGCGAAGAAATGCCAAAGACTGTGGGCAGCTATATGGAAGTAATGCGTAGCCGGTTAATTCAGGCCCTGCTGAAACACGACTTGCCTTTGGCGGATGAAATCATCGGCGAAGCTTTGGCGGTCGCTAATATTGACGAGATTATTTTAGACCTGATTGGTCCTGCAATGGCCGATATTGGGAATGCCTGGGAAGCTGGTGATGTTGGCATTGCGACGGAACACGTTGGCACGAATTATCTCCGCAACAAATTGCTATTGTGGATCATGAGCGGCCCGCAGCCGCGCCCGGTCAACCCCATCGTCCTGGCCTGTGGACCGAATGAATGGCATGAAGGCAGCTTGCTGATTATCGGCGCTTTGCTCCGCCGGCGGCGCTGGCCGGTGACGTATCTCGGCCAATCAATGCCTCTTTCTGAGCTGGCTGATTTTCTCCAGGCAACTCGCCCAGCGTTGCTGGTGATGGTCGCCATGACTGAACCATCTG
>JAYRWF010000289.1:0-3922 GCA_041918195.1 Anaerolineales bacterium | reverse complement strand
GCTACCAGGCTAACCGGAATTTGGTGCTCAGTGAGCAAGCGCGCGCAGACTCAATACCCGGCCTGGAAATCCTGGCCGACGATGTCCGCTGCACACATGGTGCAACGGTTGGTAAAATTGACGCTGATCAGGTGTTTTACCTGCGCAGCCGCGGGATTCCTTACCAGGAAGCCGAAAGATTAATCGTTGAAGGATTTTTTGATCCCATCATGCAGCGGATTCCTTTCGAAGGCGTCCGCACACGCTTCCAAAAGGCGATTACCGAGAAAATGGGTTAGTCCACTTGACGCGTTCTAGTAAGCTTAAGAGATTGGAGGGAGCTTTGCCAGGTTTATATTTTACGAGCGCTCCGAACCGGGAAGAAGCATTTCAGGTTGGGGACCATATCGAGGTCCTATGCGATCACGAACACGGTGGTAACCGAGTGCGCGACTGGCTGGAAGGTACCGTGGTCCAGGTCGATCCAAAGATGATTGCTGTCCAATTCCAGGAGAATGTCTATCTGACCGATGGTTGGATGGTGCCGGATCATGTGTTGTGGTGCCCAAAGGATTCACACAATATCCGGCGTGCCGTAAGGCGAAAACGCAGGGTAAAAGCGCGTCCGATCATCCGGCCCGAGCTTGATAATCACGATCCGGAAGATTGATGAATTACCTGGATCGGGGTTCAATCTGCCTGTAAAAAAAAGAAAAATGAATCTTCAGGAAAGTCTTAATATTCAAGCAATCCGGGCAGATTTTCCAATCCTTGAGCGGGAAATCCGCCCTGGGGTGCGATTGGTTTACCTGGACTCCACCGCCACCAGCCAAAAACCAAGCCAGGTGATCCAGGTGATGGACGAGTATTATCGCCGTTCGAACGCCAATATCCACCGCGGCATCCATGTCCTGGCAGAAGAAGCTACAGCTTTATATGAGGCGGCCCGGGAAAGCGTTGCCCGCTTCATCAACGCGCCAAATCCTCGCCAGGTCATTTTCACACGCAACGCCACCGAAGCAATCAACCTGGTTGCCTTCACCTGGGGGCGTATGAACTTGAAGTCCGGTGACGTGGTTATCCTGACCGAAATGGAGCATCATTCTAATTTGGTGCCCTGGCAAATGCTGGCGGCAGAGCGCAACCTGCGTCTAGAATTTATACCGGTCAGTTCCGACGGTCAGCTTGACCTTGCAAGCTATCGCAGCTTGCTCGAACTTGAACCGCGCCTGGTTTCCTTCACCCATATGTCGAATGTGTTGGGCACAATCACACCAGCCCAAGAGATCATTCGGCTTGCCCACCAATCCGGTGCGCTCACCTTGATTGATGGTGCTCAATCTGTGCCCCATTTTTCGGTTGACGTCCAGGAATTGGGCGTGGATTTCCTGGCGTTTTCGGCTCATAAAATGCTCGGTCCGACCGGAATTGGTGCACTTTATGGACGGAAGGATATTCTCGACGCTATGCCGCCATTTTTGGGAGGCGGCGATATGATCAAGCGGGTGCATCTCCGGAGCTTTGCAGCGAACGACATTCCGCATAAATTCGAAGCAGGAACACCAGCGATTGCTGAAGCGGTAGGTTTCGGCGCAGCGATTGAGTATCTCAAGCAGGTAGGTATGGCGAAGATCGCTGCCCATGAGCATCAAATCGTGGATTATGCCCTGGAGCGGCTAGAAGAGATCCCTGGCCTGAAAGTCTTTGGCCCACCGGCTAACGAACGCGGCGGCGTTGTCTCTTTCACCTTGCAGGGCGTCCATCCTCATGATATCTCCCAAATACTTGATCGAGACGGCATTGCCATCCGTGCAGGTCATCATTGCGCCATGCCTCTGCATGAAAAATTCAAACTTCCTGCAACTGCCAGAGCCAGTTTCTACCTTTATAATACCCCCCAAGAGGTCGATCAACTGGTTGAATCAATTTACTCAGTAAAACGCGTCTTTGGCGCATAACTCCTATGGATGATTTATATCGCGAACTCATCATCGATCGTTACAAAAACCCGGCTTATCGCGGCAGCCTGATTCCTCATGACATTTCATTTGAGGATGATAATCCCCTCTGCGGGGATCATATCCGGATCGACTTGCGGGTGGATTCGACTGGCCGGGTGACTGAAGCCGCTTTTGATGGCCATGGCTGCGCAATTTCACAGGCCTCGGCCGATTTGCTGCTCGAGTCTGTGATTGGTAAGCATTTGGACGAAGTTAAATTGCTTACCAAGGATGACCTGATGGCCTTGCTAGGGTTGGAATTAGGGCCGGTGCGCTTGAAATGCGCCCTTTTATCCCTCAAAGTTTTAAAAGCTGGCGTCTATGGGCTGGGCGAAGCCAGCGACGACCTGGTGGAGTAGGCAGCTTGTTCAATTACAACCAATACAGCGAAGCCCAATGTGACTTTGTCGAGGTGGCTGCCGCCGAAGAGCTGCCCAGCGGCGAGCGATTGTTTGTCGAAATTGATACCTTGCCGATTGTCCTCTTTAACATTGGTGGCCAGTTGTTTGCAATTGGGGATGTCTGTACCCATGACGATGGACCGTTAGGCGATGGTGAATTAGCAGGCTTTGAGATTATCTGCCCCCGGCATGGCGCCTCTTTTGATGTTCGAAACGGTAAAGTAATCTCGCTGCCCGCAATTGTCGATATTCCAGCCTACCCGGTGCGGGTCATCGATGGGCAGATTCAGATCGGCTTACCGAAGTAGGAATCCTTTCTATCTTTCGGCCCCAGGCATAAAAAGTCGGCACAAATAGTATCCGATCCCCAGCTTTCCAGGCCCTTTCTTCCAGGGTCTGGATTTTCTTTAATTCGCTCCCTGGGACCAGGCCAGTCAGGTCCGACTCGGTGACTGCCCACTCAGTCTCCCAGTCAAAATCAGATCCGGAAGGAATTCTCCATTGCCCACCCAAGACTCCCACTTGGATATCTGCCAGGCCAGCCTGGAGTAAAAGATGGGCAAGTTGGCGGCCCATATTCGGATTCGCTCCTTGCCCACGTAGCGCCTGTGTCTGTAAGCGACCAGCCATGTTCAACTCATCCGGGTAATCAATCCGGCCGCCGTAATCTGGTTCGGCAAGCACGAGAAGAGCACCACCGGTTTTCAAAACGCGGGTCATTTCTTGCACGACCTGTGCTGGTTGGCCCACCCACAACAGAAGAAAATGGCATAGCACAATGTTAAAGCAGTCATCTGGAAAGGGGATGCAATGTGCATCAGCCTGAGAAAAGATTGCCTGAGAGACCTGCTGGTTTGCCAGGTGAAGATAAGGTCGCGAGATATCCAGGCCAAATAGCCGGTTGGAAAACCGTAACGTCAGGTCGCTTAAGATTGCTCCAGTTCCACAGCCTACTTCCAGGAGCGAGTCAGCCTGTCTTAATTGGACTTGCTCAAATAGATGTTGGCGTATCCCAGCAGTCCATTTGGCCTGCTGGGAATAACGTTGGTGCCATGCTTCGATAGTAATCACTTTAATGAAGAGTTATTGCTTCCAGACAGCCTGCCAGGTTTGTTGCGCCAGGTTTCCAATCACCTGGTTCAGTCCCTGGGCGGGTAGAACGTCGCCGTCCGGCTCGACATACAGCCAGTGTTTCCCCGCGCCAGGAAGTGAGCTCCATTCGGTTGTTTCCATTGCTATCGGGTGTAACGCAGAGTAAGGTACTGGTAGGTTCCAAACTAGCTCAACCTGGTGGGCAGCAACCAGGTTGCGTGCGTTTTCCAGCTCATTCTTGAGCTCTGGGTGGTTGCTGCTCAAGGAAATAGCTCGGACGCCCATCGCCGCCAGGCGGTCGATCACGCCAGGCAGCTCTTTTGTGTTTTCTGGCGTCAGGGTCAGGTGGACCGCCAGGAAGATGTCGGCTGCCAGGATGTTCTCCACGATCATCCAGGCAACAGAGTCTTCGGGTTTTAACACAACCATCAGGTGATCAAGACCCTTGGT
>JAYRWF010000288.1:0-3021 GCA_041918195.1 Anaerolineales bacterium | reverse complement strand
GGTAAACGCCCAGGATCGCCAGGGTGTTGAGCGCCTGGCCAAACACCAGCATCGTCTGGCCTAGGTCTTGCCCGGAGAGCCAGCTCAGGGCGGCCAGCAGGCTGTGGTACCCGCTGTGGTAGCCGGTCGTGGATACTTGCAGGTAAGGTTCGTAGCTTGCCGGATAGCCGCCGTTTTCCTGGATCAACCGGCCTAGCAAGGCGTGGTGGACCGAATCGACCCAGGCAGGGGCAGCCAGGTCACGAATCATCGCCAGCCGGACTGCCAGGGAAAAGAACAGCACAGCTGCCAGGGTCAGGCTGGGCCAGCTCACGCTCCATTTCGCCTTCCAGGCACGCTTGCGTATCAGCAGCGCCAGGTAGAGCAAGCCGAGCGCTAAGACATACCCCAAGACCGCGTTCCGGCTCCAATTGAATTTCAATGTGCTGGTCCAGGCCAAAAGAAGCGGAAAACTGGCCAGGCTCAAGGCGACGGAAACAGCGCTGCGTTCTCCCCAGTCCAGGCGTTGCTCGAGATGGGCGATGCTTATTAACAATCGGCCGGGCAACCAAAGCAAGACCAGCAGCGGCAATAGCCAGGCGGCCTGGCCAACCCAATGGCGCAGATCTTCGAGCGCCGATTGGGCTGTGTACTGGTAGCTCAGGCGGAAGCTCAAATCCGCATCAACCGGTTGGTTGTTGATGAAAAAGGCCCCTTGCGCATAGGCGTCTTCGTTTCGGCCAAATAAATATACCGTCCCGCCTTCCGCCTGCACCTGGAGGCGATATTCACCACTCGGATAGCTTTCACCTTGCCGTTCAAACGGCAGCGCCAGGGCACTGCTGCTGGAAAGATCGCTCAAACGGTAGGCGACCGAAGCCAGTGGTGTACCTTGTGAATTTTTATCAAATAGAAGGGCGGTTAGCCTGGCCTCAGGAGTAAGGCTATTCTTGTCAACGCTGATCCAAAGTTCAATTTTTTGTAGCCCAGTGTGCCGGCTACGAATCTCTTGCTCGACAACCGTCCCGCTGGACAGGCTGGCGACGGTGTGGCTGCGGAATTCTTGAAAGGCTTCCGGGTCCTGGAGCGTTGTGCAGGCACTGAGCAACACCAACAAGCCAAGCAGGCCTGCCAGGCGCAGTACCATCCGCCCTGGATGTCGATTAACTACCCAGGTTGGAGCGCAGGTAGGCTTCGATAAACTGATCAATCGCCCCATCGAGGACTGCCTGGGTGTTACCCATCTCGAAATTCGTGCGATGGTCCTTAACCAACTGGTAAGGATGCAGGACATAGGAACGGATTTGGCTGCCCCACTCAGCTTTGGTATATTCGCCGCGCAACTCGGCCAGGGTTTCGGCCTGCGCCTGCTGTTTCAGCTCCATTAACCGGGCACGGAGCACACGCAGCGCGTTTTCCCGGTTCTGGCTCTGGGAGCGTTCGTTCTGGCAGGTGACCACCAGCCCGGTCGGCAGGTGAGTAATCCGGATCGCGGTGGCGTTCTTTTGGACGTTCTGCCCGCCCGCGCTGGATGAACGATATACGTCGATTTGTAAATCATCCGGGTTGATCACGATCTCATTGTCATCTTCGACTTGCGGCAACACTTCCACCAGGGCAAAGGAGGTGTGGCGGCGATGGGCAGCATCGAAAGGCGAGAGCCGTACCAGCCGGTGTACCCCTTTCTCAGTGCGCAGGTAGCCGTAAACGTAATGGCCGTTAATCGCAATCGTGGCGCTCTTGATCCCAGCTTCTTCCCCTTCAGTGGTGTCCAGGATTTCGACCGCGAAGCCGCGGTTTTCGGCCCAGCGCAGGTACATTCTTTCAAGCATGGCCGCCCAATCTTGCGAGTCCGTTCCACCTGCTCCAGCATGGATGGCCAGCAGGGCGTTGCCCCGGTCGTACGGGCCAGAGAGCATCGCGTCAAATTCGCGCTGGCCGATTTCCTGTTCAATTACGGCAACTTCGGTCTCCAGTTCATCCCGCAGCCCTTCATCGCCAAGCTCGGCCAGCTCGATGGCATCCTGGATTCGCTTGTGCAGACCAGCCCAATCCTGGACCTCTGCGCGCAGTCCGGACATTTTTTTCATCAGCCGCTGGGCGCGATCCGGTTCATTCCACAGGCCAGGATCTTCAGCTTGCTGCTCGTATTCAGTTAACTCAGCTTGTCTGGCTGGAATGTCAAAGACGCACCAGGAGGTGCTGGATTTTTTCGTCGCTCAGGGTCAATCGGTCTAACAAGTCCTGCATGATTACTCCAGTGAGTCTAGGTACTTAAAATTCCGCCAGGATGCTATCCACGAAGCTTTGTGGGTCGAATGGCTGTAAGTCATCTGGTTTTTCACCTAGCCCGGCGAATAAAATCGGCAAGCCGAGCTCTTTTTGGATCGCAAAGGCCATCCCACCACGAGCCGAAGAATCGAGCTTGGCCAGGATCACGCCATTGACCTTGACGGCTTCTTTGAAAGCCCGGGCCTGCTGGAGCGCATTTTGGCCGGTGGTGGCATCCATAACCAGCCAGACCAGGTGAGGCGCGCCAGCCAACGCTTTGCCAGTCACCCGGTGAACTTTCTTAAGCTCTTCCATCAGGTTAAAACGGGTATGCAGGCGTCCGGCGGTATCGATCAAGGCCAGGTCTGCCTGGCGAGAGATGGCAGCTTTGACGGTATCGTAGGCCACTGCACCAGCATCTCCGCCGTGCTGCCCGGAGATAATCGGGATTTCCAACCGGTCAGCCCAGATTTCCAATTGGTCCACCGCAGCCGCTCGGAAGGTGTCGGCCGCGCCGAAAATCACTTTCTTGCCTTCGTTTCTGAAACGCTGGCCAAGCTTGGCAATGCTGGTCGTCTTTCCGGAGCCGTTGACACCGACGATTAATATGATGGTTGGTTGGTGGTCGAGCTTAATCGGCGGTGGATCAATAAGCAAAGCGCGCAGCTCCTGGTGTAGCGCCGATTTAAGTTGTTCCATCCGGGTCAGGCCCTCCCGGTCGACGCGCTGCTCAAGAGCGTCTAAAACGACTTCAGTGGTATCAACACCCAG
>JAYRWF010000287.1:0-11197 GCA_041918195.1 Anaerolineales bacterium | reverse complement strand
CGGTAGGCTGCCGTTGCGCGCCCTGCGCCAGGTGTCATAGCGCTCGCCGGTCGAAAGGCGCGAGTGGAACAGGCCGACCTGGCCAGGAAAACGGCTGGCGAAGCGGCGCACGGTCTGCGGAGTCAGGGCGATCTCAGGTACCAGGATGATCGCTTGCCGCCCTTCCAGCAGGGTTTCCTGGACGGCCTTCAGGTAAAGCTCGGTTTTCCCAGAGCCGGTGACGCCATGCAACAGGATCGGCCGCAACGCCCTGCCCGGCCCAGCCAACCGGCTTTCGGAGTGGATGGCATCCCAGGCTGCCTGCTGCTCCTGGGTCAGGAGTGGCGCCTGGCTGGGCTGGAATTCGAGCTGTTGGAGCGGATCGCGCCAGGTCTCGCTTTCTCCAAACTGGATCAAGTCCCGGTCGGCCAGGGCATGCAGGTCGGCCAGGTTTCCGCCACTTTCGGCGTATAGCCAGGCAACCTCGACCGGGCCAGCTTCAGCGATCAGGTAGCGCAGGATGGCCTGGCGACGAGCCAGGGCGGACGAACCGGCTTTGCCCAGGCTGGCCAAGGCTTGCTCGGCGGCGGCCGGAGAGACAGCCAACTGGGCGGTGCGGATCATTTTGGGGCGGATTTTTGGCGGAGGTAAGATCGATTCCCCGCTGACCAGCCCGCGCTTGACCAGCGTTTGCATTGCTGGCCGCCAACGGGTATGCGGTAGGGCGTGGTCAATTTGGCCACCGCGCAGCGGCCCGCGCTTGCTCAGTAGGCTGATTAATTGCTCCTGGGTGCTGGAAGCGGCCAGGGCGCTGGCCTGCGCAGGGAGCGATCCGCTGCCACGCAATTGATACAGCGTATCGGCTTGTTGTGTCAGGCCGGGAGGCAGCATCAGGTCAATGCAGGCTGAGAGCGGGGCCTGGTACTGCTGGGAGAGCCACTCCGCCAGCGCCAGTTGCGCCGCGCTTAGCACTGCCTGAGGGTCGACAATTGCCAGAACCGGGCGGGTCTCGGGCACCGACGGCGCGGCAATCCGCTTCAGGATTACCCCCTGGACCGATTGGCGGCCAAAGGGAACTACCACCAATTGCCCAGGGGTGACTATTTCAGCGAAATCAGGGGATACATGGTAATCGAAGACGCCCTGGATTTGAGGGATGTTGACCGCAACCTGGACATAGGCTGTCATGCGCAACCCTGCTGCTAACTTGCCGGTTGGTCCGGGCTTGGCTCAGCCGGGGCGGGATTTTCCAGCCGGGTCAACGTCAGGTGTGCGATCCGCCGGCCATCCATTTCTGTCACCTGCAGGCGAATGCTGTCCGCCTCGATCAAGTCCCCGATGGCGGGGATGCGGCCGAATTTTCCCAGCGCATAGCCGGCGACCGTATCATAGTCCGGGTCTTGCAGGTTCAGGCCCAGGTGGTTGTTGACTTCCTCGATGAGCGTCTTGCCGTCTACCAGGATCGATCCATCGGCCTGGATTTGGAATTCAGGCTCGGCGGCGTCAAAGGGATCGCTGACTTCGCCGACGATTTCTTCGAGCAAGTCTTCGAGCGTCACCAGCCCAGAAGTTCCGCTGTATTCGTCCATAGCGATAGCAATGTGCTGACGCTTGTCCCGAAATTCGCGCAGCAACGCACTGACTGACAGGGTATCGGGTACAAACAGGGCCTCGCGCACAAAGCTACGGGCGGTGTAGCCGGTGTGGTCATCTTCCAGGACGGCGTAGAGCAAGTCTTTGACATGCACAATGCCCAGGATCTGATCCAGGCTATCATCATAAACTGGGAATTTGGTATAAGTCGACTCTGAGACCAGGCCAATAATTTCGTTTAGCGGGGCATCCGCCTCGACAGCAATGATCTCGGTGCGCGGGATCATCACCTGGCGGACGACCAGGGCGCCGAAATCGAATACCGCGTGGAGCATTTCTTGCTCATCGGCTTCGACCACACCCCCCGCCGCGCTGGCGGTCACCAGCATCTTCAGTTCTTCCACCGAGTGGATGCTCTGGTGTTCTTTGGGTGGGTGTACCCTGAGTAACTTCAACAAGAGGTTCCCGGCGCCATTCAACAGCCAGATCGCCGGTTTGAAGATTTTTTCGGTGATAATGGTCGGCCGGGCGACGAACATCGATGTGTTTTCTGGGTTTTGCAGGGCGATTGATTTCGGGGCCAGCTCGCCGACCACAACGTGCATGAAGGTGATCAGCGCAAAAGCCAGGGTGGCGGAGATTGTGTGGGAAACTCCGGACTGGACCGCCGCTGGAAAAAGGTTAACTAATGGAAGGATCAAATGCGCTACGGCTGGCTCACCTACCCAACCCAGCCCCAGGCTGGCCAGGGTAATGCCCAGTTGAGTGGCCGCGATCACCCGGTCCGGGTTTTCCATCGCCTCTTGAACGGCTTCGGCTGGCCGGCTGCCGTGTGCAGCCAGTTCAGCGATCCGGGTGCGCCGGACGCTGACCAGGGAAAATTCGGCGGCTACAAAAAAACCATTTGCTAAAACTAACAAGAAAACGACGCCTAATCTTAATAAATCAACCCACACAGTTTCTGTCATTCCGAAAACAGGCTCTTCTATCCGTTCTTCTCAGGATTGGTCTGAATAAATACTGCTGCGCCATAACCGACCACCTGTGAGAAATCGCCGGTGACATCTCCGGAGGTCGCATAATTCAGCACGATGGCCTGGTCGGCGCCCAGGTGTTGGGCGGCCCACATCACGCTGGCCAGCGCACCGCGCCCACAGGCAAAGCCCTTGCCTTGCTCCTCGGCCTGGATCACACCGCGCGGATTAAACGTCTCGACCTGGCGCAATATTTCGTGGTCGAACCGGTGTGCGGTCGCCTGGGGGTAAAAATGGGACAGGTCGGTGCTGGCTACCAACACTGCCTTCTGGCCGGCCAGGGTGTTTGCCAGCGCTCGCCCCAGGCGCAACATGACCGCCTCCGATTGGTCGCGCACCATCAACGGCAGGAGTTTAAACGGTTGCTCCAGGCTGCGTTGCAAAAACGGCAGCTCGATTTCCAGGGAGTGTTCCGGATCATTGGCCACCCGCCGAGCGCAGAAGCCAAGCTCCTTTGCCAGAGCCTGGTCCAGGTCGGCCAGCCTATCTTGGTCCACAGGGATGGTCCCCAGGGGTGTGGCATAACCCTGGTGAGCGGTGGTCAGCAGCGGGTCGGCGTACGGGTAGTGCATTGGGGATACCACGGCCACCGTGTCCGGCGCCAGGCCGCGCAGGCAGGCAAAGGCGTGCCCGGCGACCGCGCCTGAGTAGCGATGGCCAGCGTGTGGCGCCATGATGGCGATTACTTTCCCGGGCAGGGGGGGCAATTTGGCCTGTTGAATATACTCATCCACCTGGGCTGCCAGCCGGGCAGGTTCTGCCGAGTACCACTGTCCGGCGATAGGCGATGGACGGATGCCAGGCATCGGCTCCATAGGGATCCTCGCGATCTAAACCGATCTTTCAGGTAATTTCTTGTAATGAAGATATAATGATTGTAGCATAATCTCATTACTTCTCAGCAGGTGAAGAACGAATTAAAATAGGTGACGTTTAGTTTGGGCCAGACTGCTGAGAGGTTAGCATGTTGATGAAAATTGGAATTACGTACTGCATGGCTTGAAGGTATACGCCACGCGCTGCCAGTCTGGCAGCGGAGATCTTGTCCAGGTATGAACCGGAGATCGAAAGTGTGACCTTGACTCCATCGGATGGTGGCCGATTTGAAGTAACGATCAATGACAGGCTGATTTATTCGAAATTACAAACTCATCGTCACGCCGAGCCCGGCGAGGTGATCGGTTTGATTCAACAATATCGGGAGAAAAATCTATGAGTCCTTCGAAAAAGGGTCGTGTCTTCTCTGGGGCGCGTCCAACCGGTCGCCAACACCTGGGCAATTACCTGGGGGCGATTCAAAATTACGTCGCGCTGCAAGAAGAATATGACTGTGTATACTCCATTGTAGATATCCACGCCCTGACCACGGTGGAAACTACTGAAAACCTGCGCCAGAATACCTACGAGATGGCGCTGGACTGGCTGGCGGCCGGCATTCGGCCGGAAGAGGCGATTGTCTTTGTCCAGTCCCAGGTACCGGAAGTGACTGAGCTGCACATGTTTTTTTCGATGGTCACTCCGTTGGGCAAGCTGACCGACCTGCCGACCTTCAAGGAAAAAGCGCGCCAGCATCCGCATAATATCAACTATGGCCTGGTTGGCTACCCGGTTTTGATGGCAGCCGACATTGCCTTGTACAAGGCCGACCTGGTCCCGGTTGGTGTGGACCAGGCTCCGCATATTGAATTCACCCGGGAAGTGGTGCGCTCATTTAACTATCGCTATAACACCAACGTCCTGGTCGAGCCGCAGATGAAGGCGACCGAATTCCCCAAGGTGGTTGGAATTGATGGTCAACAGAAGATGAGCAAGAGCCTGAACAACCATATCGAGCTGGCCTCGACGCCCCAGGAAACCACTGCCCTGGTGATGCAGATGGTCACCGACCCGCAGCGTCAACGCCGCTCTGATCCAGGCAACCCGGATGTGTGCAATGTCTTTTCGCTACACAAGGTCTTCTCCTCGGCGGAGGAGGTCGCCATGGTGAACACCGAATGCCGCCGAGCGGGGATTGGCTGTGTGCAGTGCAAGCAGCTATTTGCCAAGAATTTAAACCAGGGTCTGGAACCGTTCCGCCAGCGGCGGACCGAGCTGGCCGCACGGCCAAAAATGGTCTGGGAAGTGCTGGAAAATGGTCAGCAGCGCGCTGGCGCGATTGCCCGCCAGACGATCCGCGAAGTGAAGGATGCGATTGGCCTGCCCTGAACCAGGGAGCGAGCGATGCGGGTAGTCTTGCAGCGGGTCCGCTCCGGCCGGGTCAGTGTGGCTGGAAAAACCCTGGCTGAGATCGGACGCGGGGTGGTGCTGCTGTTTGGGGTTGGCCAGGAAGACGTTGACCCTGTTGAAGCTGAGAAAACGCTGCGCGGGTTGGCCGAAAAGATCGCCAACCTGCGCATCTTTGAAGACGAGCAGGGAAAAATGAACCTTTCCCTGCTCGATGTCGGCGGTCAGGCGATTGTCGTCTCGCAATTCACCCTCTACGCCGACACCCGCAAAGGCCGGCGGCCTTCCTTTACCGACGCCGCCCTGCCACAGATCGCCCGTCCCCTGGTGGATCGCCTGGCTGCGCAGCTTAACATCCTGGGCGTACCGACGCAGAGTGGGGAATTTGGTGCACATATGTTGGTGGAAATTGCCAACGATGGGCCGGTGACGATCTACTTTTCTGGCAAGTAACCCCGCCAAAGCACCGTATCGAGCTGGACAGCCAGCGCTCCGGCCGCGATCATTGCCTCGGCTTGCTCGAGCGAATAAATTCCACCCCCCCCGATCACCGGAAAGCCTTGCTCAAGCAGGCTTTTCACTGCGTTCAAGGCCAGCGGGAAGATGGCCGGCCCGTAAAGCCGCCCGTGCACCAGCCGCTCTCGCCAGGGCAGCAATCCGCGCGGCGGACCCAGGCTGATCGCACTGATCTCCAGGCGATCCTGCTGCCCGGCGATGGCTGCCGCCAGGCTGGCAGCCTGGTCGAGTGGGAAGCGCAGCAGCACCGGCATCTCACTGGATGCGGCCTGGGCAAAGGCCAGGACGGCCGAAGCATCAGCGCCAGGCGGTAAACCCAGCTCCACGCCCATCACGCCAGGGATATTTTCCAATTGAGTAAACACGGCTGGCAGGTCGCCGGGCTGGTCGCACAGGAAATGCACGATGACCGGGATTTCCAGGCGTGCCCATTGGGCGGCATAGCGCCGTAGCACGGCGCGCAAGCCGGGATTCGGATACCCGGTATGGAGCAGAAAGCCGCCTGGAAAAGGCAGGGCCAGTGGGCTGCGGGTGGGGGCGCGCGGCCGCAGGCTGATCGGATTGGTGACGAACGCTCCCAGGCGGGCCAGCTCGGGGCAGCCGGAGGAAGGCGCAAACCCCAGGCTGCCTGCCGCGTTCATAATAGATGTGGCTAACGCCAGGTCGAATTTTGCCATCCTCGGCCTTCCTACCAGGCCAGCTCGCTCAAGTCGAAGACTGGCCCATCCTGGCAGGCTTGGCTCCATCCCCGCCGGGCAGGCGTAAAGCACGCCCCGCATTCCGCCAACCCGCCGCACGGCATCCCGGTCAACACCAGGGCCTGGGCCGGACAAGGCAGGCGCTGATCAGCGCCTAGCTGGAGCGTCTTGCGCAATGTGTTGAGCTTTTCGACCGGCAGATCCAACAGCAACAAGTCAGCCCAGCTTAAAGCCTCGGCAACTTCACGCGCCGGGAAGATTTCGACCGCGGCTGGCAAATCTGTGACTGGCAGATCGGTGAACAGGGCCACCGCCAGGTCGGCGCTCAGGCCTTCGATGATGATCGGTCGTAAGCGGGCCGGGGTGTCTCCCAGGGCGGCCAGCGCCAGACGGCGAGTGTTGGCGGGCAGGCGGAAGCCTTTGCCGGATGGCCCGCGCAACTGGAGCGCCATCCCCGGTCCCCACTGGCTGGGAATGGTTGGTGCGGCCAGGAAGCCACCAACCTCCATCTCGGCTGGGAAGAGCGCAATCGCCAGGGCTGCCGCCGCGTCCTCCGGCGACCAGGCTGTCAAGTACTGCCCGGCAGCCGGAATGGCTGGAGCTGGGCAGTCAATCCAGGCTGATAGTCCCGCTCCGTCAGAGCGGATTTCTCGAATCAAGCCGGTATAGATTCCCATGACTGCATTCTATCATGGCTGTCCTAAGCCGGTCGGGTTTCGGGTTATAATCGCATCGGCGAATTTTTCGCCGGAGCCTGATTTGACGGTGGAGGTAGAAGATGAACGTAGCAACTTTCTTGCAAGCAATCACTTCGCTACTATGGATTGCAGTGGTCGGGATGATCGTCCTGGCCTTTATCCGCGGGGCGCGCGGCGCCAAAGTGCGCAGCATGTTGGTGACAATCCTGGCAACTGCCGGGATGGCGATCCTGCTGACAGCGATCAGCGCCGGGTTGGTCTTTGTCCAACCCGATGAGCGCGGCGTGGTAATCTCGGCGATTGACCCCAAGGGCTATCGCTCTGAGCCGCTCGATCCTGGACTGCACTGGATCGTGCCTTTCTTGGAAAATACGCGTATGTACCCGATTTCTCGCCAGACCTATACCATGTCAATCGCCACCGGCGAGGGACAGATCCAGGGCGATGATTCGATCTCTGCCCGTACCTCGGATGGCCAGGAAGTACTGATCGACGCCTCGGTGATTTTTGCGATCGACCCGGCCCAGGTGGTCAAAGTCAATATCGAGTGGCAGGATCGTTACATGAACGACCTGGTCCGGCCATTGGCGCGCGGTGCCATCCGGGATGCGATTTCTCAATATGGCATCCAGGAAGTATACAGTACCCAACGAAGCGAGATGACCCAGGAAATCATCGAGCAGATGACGGTCAAGCTGCAGGAGAATGGCCTGGTACTGGTTGATTTCGTCTTGCGTAATATTACTTTCTCGCCAGAGTATGCCGCTTCGGTTGAGCAGAAGCAGATTGCTGAACAGCAAGCCCAACAGGCGCGCTTCACCGTCGAGCAGCGCAAGCAGGAAGCGGAACAGGCTCGCCAGGTAGCCCAGGGACAGGCCGACGCGGCGGTGATCAACGCCAAAGGTCAGGCCGATTCGCGCATTATCCAGGCTGAAGCCGAGTCTAAAGCCCTGGCGCTGATTGCCCAAGCCCTGGCTAGCAACCCAGATTTGCTTCAATACACCTATGTTACTCGACTGGCGCCCAATATCCAGGTCATGCTGGTGCCGAGCAACTCGCCTTACCTGTTTCCGCTCCCGACGATGACCCCGACGAGCGGCACGGATGTTCAAAGCATCCTTCCGTCGATCCTGCCGACGGTCACACCTTAAGCTATGGCGATCCCGAGTTCTGGACGAGAAATCCGCCTGACCAGTTTATCCAGTTGTGCTGGCTGAGCGTCTAAGCTGGACGCGGAAACGCTGGCGCAGGTTCTGCGCCCTATTCAAGGCATGTTTGATCCATTGGATTACCCGGACCTGCTGGTTGGCCTGGGCGATCCGGATGACGCGGCGGTCTGGCGGCTGAGCGAAGACCGCGCGCTGGTCGCCACGACCGATTTCTTCACGCCGGTAGTGGACGATCCGTATGATTACGGCTCGATCGCTGCGGCTAACGCGCTTTCCGATGTGTATGCCATGGGCGGCCAGCCGTTCATGGCCTTAAATGTGGCTGCCTTGCCGCCTGACCTGCCGGCTGAAATCAGCGCTGAGATCCTGCGCGGCGGGGCGGAAAAAGTGCGCGAGGCGGGAGTGGTCCTGGCTGGCGGTCACTCGATCCAGGATAAGGAACCCAAGTACGGCCTGATGGTGCTGGGGTTTGTCGACCCGGACGCGCTGATCACCAAGACCGGCGCCCGGCCGGGCGACGTGCTGGTCTTGAGCAAGCCGCTTGGCTTTGGTGTGATCACCACAGCCTTGAAACGGGGATTGGTCGCTGATGCCGACCTGGTAGAAGCGGTGGGCTGGATGAAGCGCCTGAACCGCGCTGCCGGCCAGGCAGCCCTGGCGGCTGGGGTGCGCGGCGGGACCGATATCACTGGCTTTAGCTTCCTTGGGCATGCCTGGGAAATGGCTGCCGCCTCCGGGGTGCGGCTGCGTTTTCAATCTGAGCGCATCCCGATCCTGGATGGGGCGAAACGCTACGCCCAGGAGTGGATCTTCCCTGGCGGCAGCCTGGACAATCGGGCTTACTACGGTGCGCATGTCCAGTTTAAGGCCGCGCTGGACGAGCCTTCCCAACTGCTGCTGTTCGATGCCCAGACCAGCGGCGGGTTGCTGCTGGCCGTTCAACCCGGGCGGTTGGAGCAATGCCTGGAGGCGGCAAGGAAATTGCAACAAGACCTGTGGGTGGTTGGCGAGGTCCTGGAAGGCCCGCCCGCCATCGAGGTTTTTTAAATGTTCAAACTGCCAGCCTCGCTCGAGTTTCAATCGCGTCGCTCGCCGGTGATCAGCCGGCGGGGGATGGCGGCTGCTTCCCAGCCGCTCGCCGCTGCAGCCGGGGTGGAAATCCTGGCTGCAGGCGGGACCGCTGCCGATGCTGCAGTGGCGATTGCCGCAGCTTTGAATGTCACCGAGCCGACCTCCACTGGAATTGGCGGAGATTGTTTTGCCCTGTATTACGAGGCCGCCAGCGGGCAGGTCAGCGCGCTGAACGGCTCAGGCCGGGCGCCGCAGTCCTTGACCCTCGAGCGGTTGGAGCGGGAAGGCTTCTCGCGTGAGCTGCCGCCTTACCACCCCTATACGATTACCACGCCCGGCGCTTGCGCCGGCTGGTGCGACCTGGTTGGGCGCTTTGGCCGCCTGGGGCTGGCGCAAATCCTGGCCCCGGCTATCCGCCTGGCTGAAGAAGGTTACCCGGTCGCCCCGGTCACCGCTCACGCCTGGGAGATCGCCGCCGGTCGCCAATTGGCGACTGCCTATAATGGCCAGGAGCTAACCATTGGCGGGCGGGCGCCCCGGCCGGGCGAGATTTTCTGCAACCCGGGCCTGGCGCGCACCCTGCGAGCGGTGGCCGAAGGCGGCGCGGCGGCTTTTTACCAGGGTGAAATTGGCCAGGCGCTGGTCGCCGCGGTCCGGCAGGCCGGCGGCTGCCTGGCGCTGGAAGACCTGGCTGAGCACTGCAGCACCTGGGACCAGCCGATCCGGGTTAGCTATCGCGAGTTAGAGATCTGGGAATGCCCGCCAAATGGGCAGGGATTGGCGGCTTTGCTGGCTCTGAATATCCTGGAAGGCTTTGATGTTGCCAGCCTGCCGCCGCTCTCGGCGCAACGGCTGCACCTGCAAATCGAAGCTATGCGCCTGGCTTTTGCCGATGCTCGCTGGTATGTCGCCGATCCGAGCTTCTTTGCCATCCCATTAGATGAGCTGCTTTCAAAGGCTTATGCCGCCGAGCGGCGGCGCCTGATCGACCCGCAGCGCGCCAGCGTCAACCCGCAGCGCGGCCAACCGGTTGCCGCCTCGGACACGGTCTATTTCAGTGTGGTAGACCAGTCCGGGAATGCCTGCTCGTTTATCAACAGCAATTACATGGGGTTTGGAACCGGGATTGTCCCGCCTGGCTGGGGCTTCAGTTTGCAGAACCGCGGTCACAACTTCAGCCTGGATCCCGAACACCCCAATCGCCTGGCGCCGGGCAAGCGACCCTATCACACAATCATCCCAGCCCTGGCGACCATGCGGGAGACCGGCGCTCTGTTCGCCAGCTTTGGGGTGATGGGCGGTTTTATGCAGCCCCAGGGCCACCTCCAGGTCGTCGCGGCGCTGGCGGATGACCGGCTCGACCCGCAAGCCGCGCTTGACCGGCCGCGCTTCTGCATAGAAGCTGGCACAGCCCACGGCGAGGTTGCCCTGGAAGAGGGCATCCCGGCGGATAGTCTTTCCCGGCTGGCGGAAATGGGCCACGTAGTCCGCTCGCAGGGTGGTTTTAATCGCTCCTTGTTTGGCCGTGGCCAGGTGATCGTGCGCCATAACGCTGATGGTGTCTTGTGGGGCGGAAGTGATCCCCGCGCCGATGGATGTGCACTGACTTATTGACAACCATTTCTGCGGGGGTATAATAGCCTGTAATTATATTTCAAGGGTGAAGAAAAATGAAAAAGATATTGCAAGATTATTGGCTGGAAATCATGGTTTTACTGGTGGCTTTCCTGGGGGTGGTCCTCCTGGCGGGGAATGCTGGGACTGCGGGGGCGGTGAAAACCCGGATGCTCAACTCCTTCGCTGATCTGCAACAATCCATTACGGGTTCGCTCAACCGCCTGGATGGCTATGTCGCCAGCTTCACCGCGTTCGACCTGGTTGGCTGGTTGCTGGTCGCCCTGATGCTATATTTCGTGGTCGTTCGGATGCGCCGGCGTTTTCGCAACAACCCGGAGAATTCCGCCACGGTCTGCCCGCGCTGCGCCAGCCAGATCCGCCGCGTCCATCGCTCGACCTGGGATCGCATCCTGGCCAACACCGTCCTTCCGAACGCACGTCGCTACGCTTGCACCAACAAGCGCTGCGGTTGGAGCGGGTTGCGCCACCAGCGCTATCGCCTGGAGCCCAAGCTTCAAGAAGGCGAAACGTCTCGCTCGTAACCGGGGGTTAATCGACGGATTCGACCCGTTCGATTTTGGGGAAGAATTGGCGAACGG
>JAYRWF010000286.1:0-1851 GCA_041918195.1 Anaerolineales bacterium | reverse complement strand
GCTGGCCCTGGGGTCGCGGGCACTGGGCCGGTATTTTGATGCCGAAGATGATGCAGTCCAGGTGAATGGCCTGGAAGTTGCTTATCACGATCCACGCGGCGCTTCTGGGATGGCCCTGGCTTATGCGACTTCCCCACGCGGCGCTTGCCATAACCAGTCCGACTATTTCCTGATCGATATTTGGAAGACAGAGCCCTCGATCGGGATCGAAACGAATGAACGATTAGGTGGCGCTGAAAAAGCACCCAATGTCGCCCGTCACCAGGATTGGCGATCGGTGTGCAATTCTTTGGTGCTGTGTATATTTGCAAACCTTGAACCAGACCTGATCTTACCGCTGGTAAATTCGGCTTGTGGAGTTGAGTTTAGCCTGGATGAATTGCTTCAAACCGGCGAACGAGGCTGGAATCTCAAACGGGCGATTAATAACCGACTGGGACTTACGCGGGTTTCGGATAAACTACCCAACGCCCTTCTGCAGCCCTATCAAGACGCGACTGAAGAAAACCCATTCAAAGTGGACTTTTGGGGGATGTTGAAGGCCTACTACGCTGCGCGGGACTGGGATCCGGCCAGTGGATATCCAACAGCGGAAAAATTATCCGCTCTGGGCCTGGATTTTGTGATCCCAGATCTTTACCCTTCCCGATCAGCACAGGAGTAATTGGACATGCCAATCAAGCTCGTCTCAGTTGCAGAAATGGTGGCCATCGAAAAACAGGCCGATGCTGCTGGCATCACCTACCCGGTGATGATGGAAAACGCCGGCCGAGGTCTGGCAGAAGTAATTGCCGAAACCTATGGATATCTCGAAGAAGATGGCGTCCTGGCTCTGGTGGGTTCTGGGAATAATGGCGGCGATGCCCTTGTGGCGCTGACCTACCTGGCTGAAGCGGGTTGGCCGGCGATTGCATACCTGGTGCGGCCACGACCCGTCGATGATTCCCTGGTCGCCCGATTCCAAAAAACGGGCGGGCTGGTATACCTGAGCTGGGAGGATGAAGGTTTCTCCAACCTGGGCGCTTTACTGGTAGAAAATGGCCTATTGGTGGATGGTGTGCTGGGTACCGGATTTCGCCTACCGCTCAAGGCTGAAATCGGCGCCTGCCTGGATTACACCCGCCAAAGCATCGAGCAAGCAGAGAAACGACCAATCGTGGTGGCTGTCGATTGCCCTTCGGGAGTGGACTGCGATAACGGCCACGTTGCGGCGGAAACCATCCCGGCGGATTTGACGGTTACGATGGCTGCCATAAAACACGGCTTACTGCGCTTTCCAGCAAACAACCTGGTCGGCGAGTTGATCCTGGTGGGAATTGGTTTACCGGAGGGCGAGCAGGAATTGCCAGCCTGGAAAGCTATCCAGACCTGGGTGGCAGATGCAGACTGGGTGAGGTCAAGCATGCCGCGACGCCCCAATGATGCCCATAAGGGAAGCTTCGGAACTGCCCTGATCCTGGCAGGCTGTGTAAACTATACTGGCGCAGCCTGGCTGGCCGGGCAGGCCGCTTACCGGATCGGAGCTGGACTGGTCACGCTTGGGATCCCGGAGCCGCTGCATGCAACCCTGGCAGGACAGTTTCCGGAAGCCACCTGGCTGCCCCTGGCGAACGAAGATGGGTTTATCGCTCAGGAGGCTGCTTCGACCGTCTTAGATGCGCTCGAGCGGGTCACCGCTTTGCTGTTTGGCCCAGGATTTGGGCTTCAAGAAACCACCGAACAATTCATTGCTCGCCTATTCGGTGAAAAGACCAACCGGCAAATGGGATTCATCAACCAACCTGGTGAGAAGACAGAAATTCGCCGCCGGCAACTACCACCGCTAGTGATCGATGCCGATGGCTTAAAATT
>JAYRWF010000285.1:0-4150 GCA_041918195.1 Anaerolineales bacterium | reverse complement strand
GGATAACACCCGCCTGGCAGTTGAAATTCGCCTGCTTGACCAGGCCGGCGACACCAAACGTTGGTGCCTGGGTTTCGTCCCAACCGGAGGCGCCTTGCCCCAATGGGATCCTGGTCGCCCGGTCGGGGATGACCCTGGTAGGGTTGGTAATTTGCGAAGCCGGGTAAGCCAACCAGTCGACGAAATCTATACGCAATTCACCGAGGTATTTGAGCAGAACAATCTTAAAGCTGGCCTGGCCAGTTTTTTGCGACACGCCCAGGCCTGGACACAGGCGGAAGGATTGGTATTGTTTTTCGACCAGGATGGCAAGGGTGCGCTGGACCCGATCGAGTGCCACGGTCCGATGGAGTGGCTCCCGGCGCAGCTTAGTTTCCAGGATGTCATCCAGATCCAATCCAACCCCATCTGGCAACTCAACCGCCGGACCCCGACCAGCCTGCACCGTGCCGCCCGATCGAATGGGTTCCACACCCTGGGTTGTTTCCCGTTCAACCTACCACCCAATAACAAAGGGATCCTGGTCTTAGCCTTCGAGAAAGCCCCAGCAGAGAACTTCGCGACGATTGGCTCGGCACTCAGCCGGGCAGCCAGCGCGATCTTCCAATTCTTCACTTTTGAATCCGATTTGGAAGCCCTCCAGCAGAGATTAAACCAATCTATGAGCCTGGAAAACCAATTGATGAGCAACATCGCCCAGGGTTGCCTGGTGCTCGATGTCAATTTCCAGATCCTGGAAAGCAACCCGGCAGCCGAAAAAATCCTCGGTTATCGACGTGAACAGGTTAAAAAGCACCGGGTGGAAAAAGTTTTAATCGGGACCGAGACCCTCCAGGCAGCTTTTGAGCAGTTACAGGCACAGCATGGCCGGCTGGAACCGGTCGAAGTCCGCCTGTACCGACGATCCGGCGAAGCCTTCCTGGCCGAGCTTTCGGCTGCCCCGATCAACCTGCCCGGAGAGGCGGACCGAATCCTGATCCTATTCTCCGACATGACCAAGCAAGAGGTGGCTCGCGAGCAGAACCAGCAGCTTGAGCAGCGCGCCATCCTGGGAGAGATCATCGCCGTCTTCGCCCACGAGGTGCGCAATCCGATTAATAACATCAGCACCGGCCTGGAGCTCCTGGCCCTGAATGCCACTCAGGACGATCCAGCATTACCGACAATCAATCGCCTGATCCAAGATTGCGACCGTCTTGCTGACCTGATGAAATCGATCCTCTCTTATACCCGCCCGGTAGATTACACCCTCAGCCTGATGCAGCTAGAGCCTTTCCTGACCAACCTGCTCGAGCGGATGCGACCGCGGCTGGAGCGCAGCAAGGTGCGCGGCAGCCTGCAGATCGAACCTGACCTACCTTCTGTTTTTGGCAGCCCGCGCGCCCTCGAGCAAGTCTTTGCCAATCTGATGAACAATGCCATACAGGCGATGTCTGATTCCGGTGGTGAACTGGTCCTGAAACTCCAACGCGCCTCAGAGAGCAACCTGACCAACCTGAGCGATCCGTCTCGCTTTCTTGAAGTCAGTGTAATTGATACTGGACCAGGCATCCCGAAGGAAATCCAAGAACGCCTGTTCCAGCCATTCTTCACGACCAACTCGAGCGGTACCGGCCTCGGCCTGGCAATCGCCAAGCGGATTGTCACAGCCCACCGCGGCCACATCCAGGTAAATAGTTTTCCCGGCGGGACAGTCTTCCAAATCTTGCTGCCGATCTCGCCCGAAAACACTGCCTGAATTGCCATTCAGCCCAAAAAAGGGACCCATGAGCGCCACAATCCTGATCGTTGATGACGAAGAAAATGCCCGGCTGAATATCGGTTCATTCCTCTCTGGCCGCGGCTATGAAATCCAGACCGCAGCGACCCTGGCGGAAGCGCGCGAAAATCTCCGCCTGGGCAACGCTGATATCATCCTGCTCGATGTCCAACTTCCAGATGGCTACGGTCCCAGCCTGTTGGAAGAGACCACCTCCCTGCCCACCCGCCCACCGATTATCCTGATCACAGCTTTTGGCGACATCGAAATGGCTGTCGATGCGATGAAAAGCGGCGCTCATGATTTCTTACAAAAACCAATCCGCCTGGCCCAGCTCGAGAAATCCGTCAGCCGGGCAGAAGAAATCGTCGCCATGCGGCGCGAGTTGAACCACTTGCGCCAAACCCGCCAGGAAAAGAAAGACTTCATCATCGGTAACTCTAAACAAATGAAACGCTTGATGGATCAGGCTGCCCGAGCCGCAGCAGCCTCGGTGTCGGTCCTGATCACCGGTGAAACCGGGGTCGGGAAGGAAGTCCTGGCTTCTGCGATTCACAAGATGGGCCCGCGTACCAACAAACCCTTCATCGCCATCAATTGCGCGGCGATTCAAAGCACAGTCCTGGAATCGGAACTGTTTGGGTACGAAGCTGGCGCATTTACCGGCGCCGATAAACGTAAACACGGTCTGATGGAAGTCGCCGATGAAGGCATATTGTTCCTGGATGAGATTTCCTCCATGCCTGTTGATATGCAAGCCAAGCTGCTACGAGCCATTGAAGAACGCGCCTTCAGGCGAGTAGGCGGTACAAACTTGATTAAGGTCGATGTCCAGATCCTGGCAGCCTCGAACCGCGAGTTGAAAACACTCATCCAGGATGGACGTTTCCGTGAAGACCTGTATTACCGGCTGAAAGTAGTTGATTTACACCTCCCGCCATTGCGCGAACGCATCCAAGACATCCCTGAGCTGGTTGGTCTGTTCGTGGCCAAAAACAACCAGCGCATGGGGGTAAATATCCGCGATGTAACCCCGCGCGCCCTGCAGGCGCTGATGGCCCACACCTGGCCTGGCAATATCCGCGAGCTTCGCAATGTGATCGAGCGGGCGATGCTCTTCTGCGACGAAGAAGCGATCGACCTGCCTCACCTGCCCTACGAAATCCAACCTGGCGCTTAAATTGGCTCATTTCTTGCAACATCCTGACCAGGAAGTGCATGCCTCCTGGCATTACCCCATTCTCCTGGTTAGGCGGTTAAGAAATGACCCAAATCCAAAATCCTCTCGCGCACAACCCCCAGACCGGCCCTGCCAACCGCACCGCCGGTGGAAAACCAACCGGCGCTAAATCGCGCCTTGGCCTGCATTATTATCCGGATACGTTCCACTACCGGGAGCAAGATCTGGCGACCTGGCTGGCAGAGCTCCAGGCGCTTGGAGTGGGCTGGCTGACCCTGATCGCTCCCAGCGAGCGCGCCATTCCCGAGGATTTCATCCGCGGACTGGTCTCGGCTGGAATCCAACCAGTGCTGCATTTTCCAATCCCCTTAAACCAGGCCGGGCGCGATCTGCACCTGAATGTCCTGTTCGAAAATTATGGCCGCTGGGGCGTCAAATATAGTGCTTTATTTGACCGGCCTAACCTGCGCAGCTCTTGGCCAGCGGCAGCCTGGGCTCAAACCGACCTGGTTGAACGCTTTCTGGATTTCTTTCTGCCCCACGCAAACGCCGCCCTGCAGTCCGGCCTGGCGCCGGTATTCGCGCCGCTCGAACCAGGAGGGGATTATTGGGATACTGCCTTCCTGCAAACAGCCTTGCGGTCGATGGAACGGCGTGGCCAACATCGCCTGGTCGAAAGTCTTGGGCTCAGCGCCTTTGCCTGGACCAACAACCAACCGCTCGATTGGGGCGCAGGTGGACCCGAACGCTGGCCGGCCTCCCAGCCATACTATACTCCTCCCAACAGCCAGGATCAGCTTGGCTTCCGGATCTTTGACTGGTACCAGGCAATCGCCCAGGCCGAGACCGGGCTGGCAATGCCAATCATCCTGCTCCGCGCTGGCAGCCGCCTGGAAAAAGGCCTCCAGGGGGACCCAGGCGCATTACAAAAACATGCCGAGCAGAACCTGGCTATCGCCGAGTTGCTTTCGAAAGCGCGCCCCGAGGTGAAAAGCCCAACCGCGTTATTCTCTGCCCAGAGTACTGGCGAGGAAGAACTCCCGGATGAAACACTGGACTCGGTGCTTTGCGCCAACTTTTGGCTGCTCTCCGCCGACCCAGAAAGCCCGTACGTATCCAATGCCTGGTATCAGCCACAGGGCGGGAACCTGCCGGTGGTCAATGCGCTTAAGCAGTGGTCCGCGTTACAAGGAAAACCGGTGGAAACCACT
>JAYRWF010000284.1:0-4267 GCA_041918195.1 Anaerolineales bacterium | reverse complement strand
TGGTGGAGAAGTAAACTGAAGAATGGAATTGAGCGCCATTGGCTCGGCGCCAAAATCCTACCACATTCGTTCCGTAGCTAATCCAGCTGTGATGCTTATGGAATGGCAATGCGTCAAGACCCGTGACCAATTCCCGGAATTTTTAGCGCGCAATGCGCAGAGACAACTCCGCTATGGCCTGTATAGCTTCTGGACGCCTGGGATCCTGGATGCTATCGAAAAAGCCACCAGCATTTACACCTCCGAAGAATTTGCCGCCCTTTTTAAACTTGATTCGGCCTACGACTCTTTTGACCCCGGCCTGGTGGACCAGGTGATTGAAGCGCTTGAAAATCCGGATCCGGTCGCCCAGCAGGCTGGACTGAAATGGCTTTTGGCAATGGGCGACCAGGTTAACCGGGCAGAGAAAGCGCTTCCAATTGTGTGGGATCTGCTTGAATCCAGCCAGGAGGTGGACCGGCAGGTGCAGCTCTTGACGATTATCGGCCGCTTTGGCCGCAATAACAATTTTGGTATGGCTAGTTCTGCCTCGCCAAAGTTGACCCGCTACCTGGCCGTCGACCCGCCGCAGCAGAACGAAGTATCGCAGGCTGCCTACCAGGCGCTGCGCACCATCACCGGCCAAGATTTGGGGCCAACTCGGGCTGCCTGGGAAGAGAAATATCCGCTCCCTCCGCCCCCACATCCCAGCGCGCCGGCCTCCCAAATGGCGCCATATTTCTGGTTGATTGGCATCTTGATCACCCTTGAAGCGCTGTGGGGTTCCTGGTTGGTTCTACACAGCCTTGGCGGCCTGACCAGGCTGTATGGTCACCGCCTGAGCAGCCGGGCGATGGGCTGGATGGGCCTGCTGCACTGGCTACCCTGCCTTCTATTGCTAACGGTCTTTGGCTTCCAGTGGGAATTTCCGCTCTGGTATGGCCTGGTTGGGGTTGGGATCCCACTGGTCGTGGAGGTGTTGATCCGGGTTTTGGTAAGGCCCCATCGGGACCTGGCTGGGGTGGGATAATCGGCTCTTTTGCTCCGCGCTCGATACCAACCTTCTCCAGGCAGTTCGATTCGGATTTCACCCCGATTTAGGAGAGATTTTACTGACATAGTTTCATTCCTGCTAAATAATAGAATAACCGAAAATTAGGAGGCAGCCATGAAACCTAAAATGATCTCCCTGGTTCTGGTCCTGGTACTGTTAATCATTGCCAGCAGCCCGGCTGGCGCCAATGGCAACTGGGTCGATGACCTGCGCGGCCAATGGATCTTCAACTGGACGCTGGAGGATGGCAGCCAGCCGCCCGCTTTACATCTCTACATCAACGACTTTGGGCTGGGGAGCGGCGAAAACGCTTACCTGGCCAGCGGTTGCCTGCGCTCCCCCGCGACCGGCGTGCTGATGCCGCTCTCGCTCTCGGCCCTGTATTACCCGGCAGAAAATGCGTATGACCTGGTGATCTACTCGACCATTGTGCCGCCGGCAGACGAAGGCCAGCCGCCCTATGTGATCCGCTTCGACGGCAAAGCGCAGATCAACGGTTCCGGCGTCACGGATGATTCTGCCTCCGGAGCCTTTATCAGCAACCCTCACCAGGGTACCTGGGACGCTCGCCACCATGACCGCCGGCGCTTCAAGTGCCCAGCGGTGGACACGGGCGGGCAGCGCATCGATACCGATGTCTACGCTCACCGCTATACCACGCCGGAGGGGGTTGATACGGTAATGCTTTTGGAGGGACGCGGCATCACCATCGTTTCTTCTGCGATGCGAGTCACCGCCCCCGATGGCCAGGTCTACGACGTGCCGTTCTATAGCGATATCTTCAGCCCGGGGGTCGATTTCATCACTGAATTTCGCTTCATCAATAGCTATCCTGGCCTGCCGATACCCGGACAAGCGTATCAATTTGTCCTCCTGGATGTTTTGGGCCAGCCTATCCCAGGGACCGAGTCGCAAGATTCTTGGACGCAGTGTTATGACACCGCCCCGAGCGGTTTTGTCGCCTCTCCGAACCCTGCCCTGGCCCAGGATGTGATCCTCTCCTGGGTTGGCGTGCCGACCGTCCCCGGCGAATTCGAGCCCGGCGTGGCCGGTTTTTACCAGATCGGGCTCTACCCGCAAGACGGCCAGGCCGGTGAATTCGGCGCAAGTGGGATGGGCAATACAGCCCATCTCATCCCCTGGCTGCCCTTCAACCCTGGGGACCCGGGTTCGCCAGATGGCAATAATTTCGGGGTCAGCCTGAGCGAATTCGAAGCTGGCTTATTCCGCTTCAACCTGGGCGCTTATTACCAGCCCAACCCGGCCTCGGGAAGTTTTGGCCTGGAGTGCGCCGTCTATGACATTCGCGAAGACCTGTGGATGACGAAGTCAGGCGAGGGAGTGGAATTCACGAAACCCTGAAGACGAGCCAGCGCAGGCAGGTGGGGATTCTGAGTCGCTCACCGCGATCTGAAAAGCCCCTGCATGGTGAGTTCCGATGCCACAGATGGTGGTCGTGCGAGCACGGCCACCATCTGTGGCAATAATTAATCTTATGGGGCTGCCCAAGCGCTCCTTTCGGACAGCCCTATGAGCCTTTTATACTCTAGGGTAAGAGTATTATGTTTACCGACCCACCGACTATAATGGATAAATTCGGTATAATATCTACGGAAAGGAGCACTCTGTAATGGAAAGAATCACCATCCACCTCTGGTACGACCGGGAGGCCAAAGCGGCGGCCGAGCTCTACACCAGCCTGTTCCCGAATTCGAAGATCACCAGTCACACCGTCTTGCAGGACACCCCCTCGGGCGAGGTCGACCTGGTGACTTTCGAGCTGCTTGGCCGCGAGTTCCAGGCCATCAGCGCCGGCCCGCTGTTCAAGTTCAACCCGTCGATCTCGTTCCAGGTTCTGTTCAATTCGAAGGACGCCCTCGACGCGGCCTGGGAGAAGCTCTCGGCTGGCGGCCAGGTCCTGATGGAGCTGGGCGCTTACCCTTTCAGCGAGCATTACGGCTGGCTGCAGGACCGCTTTGGCCTGTCCTGGCAGCTCTTCTATGCCGGTGCTGAGGGCCGCCCGCCGGAGATCACGCCGGTGATCTTGTTCGTTGGCGAGGTCTGCGGCAAAGCGGAAGAGGCGATCCGATTTTGGACTTCCTTATTTGCCGGTTCGAAAATCGAAGCGATTCAATATTATAACCAGGGAGAGGAGCCGGAACGGGCAGGCACAGTGCGGCTGGCCGCCTTCAACCTGTTGGGCCAGTCCTTCGCCGCCCTGGACAGCGCCCATGACCACCGCTTCAGCTTCAACGAGGCGATCTCCTTTGTCGTCCACTGTGACAGCCAGGCCGAGATCGATGCCTTCTGGGAGCAGCTCTCCGCCGTACCCGAAGCAGAGCAGTGCGGCTGGCTCAAGGACCGCTTCGGCCTGTCCTGGCAGATCGTCCCGGCCATCCTGGGCGAGCTGATGTCGGGCGATGACCCGGCGCGCACCGCCCGGGTGACCCAGGCCTTCCTGGCGATGAAGAAATTCGAGATTGCGAAGTTGAAGGAAGCGTATGAGGGGGGATAAGCGGGGATGAGGGTCACTGCACCGAATCCACCAACGCTTGTAGCTTGACCTTCTGGATCCCAAACTCACCGCCGCTGCCCTGGAAGTAGGTCCGGATCACCGTCGCCGGGTCAGGCAGTTTTGCGCCCAGCACCGCCTCGATCTGCTCCATGGTCACCCCCCAGTTTGGCCCCATGGTGATTGAACGCGCCGTCCAGTTCCCGTTCAAGGCCCCAGATGGTGAGACGGGGGAGTATTACGTGGTGTACGGGTAGTTCGATTCGGTTTTAACCCTACTTTGGGAGGAATTTTTCTGGCAGTAATTTTCACTTCCGGCGCTTGTGGAGATGCGTTATGGCGACCTCAGCACCCCAGCCGGCCAGGAGTAGCTGCCTGGCTTAATCGTCAGGTATGGGTAAGCCCGCTCGCCGATTTGCAAAGTCACCACGCCCGGCTGAAGCTCGTCCTTGACCTTGAGCCGCCCCCAGCCCAGCCGCTTGACCAGCGCTGCAGCGGTCGCACCGCCTTCGACGTACAGGTGCTCAAGAAAAGTCGCCGCCAGGACGATTTCTACTGCCTCGGCCAGGCGCGCACTGAGCAATTGCGGGGCCCCCGTTGCGCTGTGCACCGGTTGGTCGATCGCGATCACCGCTTGCGGGGCGTCTTGCAGGGCATGCAGAACGGCCTCGGCCCATTTCGTGATCCATCCAACCGCTTTGGATGACGGCTCGAACAGGGCA
>JAYRWF010000283.1:0-3557 GCA_041918195.1 Anaerolineales bacterium | reverse complement strand
GCGCGGTTTGAACATTCGCCTTCCAGCCAGCGACCTGCTTAAGCTGGTGAATGCCCGCCTGGCGGAGATCAGTGTTCGGCTCAACCCTTAATGACTGCTACCGGTCGCAACCGGGCGACTTTACGAGCAATGCCAACCTTTGTCACTGTATCCACCACGGCATCCACGTTTTTATAGGCTTTTGGAGCCTCTTCAGCTAGCCCGGCCAGCGAGCCAGCCCGGACACGGATGCCGCTCTGCTCCAGTTCCTGGCGCAAGCGGTCGCCACGCACACTCTTCTTAGCTTTCGCCCGACTCATCACCCGCCCTGCGCCATGGCAGCTCGAGCCAAAGGAGCGCGCCATGCTATCGGCCGTGCCAGCCAGCACCCAAGAGGCCGTGCCCATGCTGCCCGGCACCAAAACCGGCTGGCCGATGGCCTGGTATTCTTCAGGCAGCTCCAGCGCGCCCGGGCCAAAAGCGCGCGTGGCGCCTTTACGGTGCACACAAACTTTCACTGACTGGCCATCCACAACATGGGTTTCAATCTTTCCCATGTTATGAGCTATGTCATAAACCTGGTGTAAGCGCCAACCATCCACTTTTCCGGCAAAGACCTGCTCGAAGGCCCGCCGGGCATTGTGCGCTATAACCTGGCGGTTTGCAAAGGCGTAGTTGGCCGCGCAACGCATCGCCGAAAGATACGCCTGGCCCTCTGGGGATTCGAGTGGTGCACACACCAGCTCACGATCAGGGAGTTGGATCTGGTATCGCCGGACTGCCGCTTGGAAGTCAGCCACATAATCGGTGCAGATTTGATGGCCAAAGCCGCGCGAACCACAGTGAATCTGGACAACCAGGCAATCTTGTTCCAGGCCCATAACCCTGGCGGCCACCGGATCAAAAATCTGCTCGACCAAATCCACTTCAATAAAATGGTTACCAGCGCCAAGCGTGCCAAGCTGCGGCCGGCCGCGTTCCCGAGCTCGCTGGCTTACATCAGACGGATCAGCGCCATCCAAACAGCCACCTTCTTCAGTCCGGCGCAGGTCAGCCGGTGTGGCGTAACCCTGCTTGAGCGCCCAGCGCGCGCCATCCTGGCAGACAGCGTTCAACTCCGCTTCACTCATGTGGAGCTCGCCTTTTCCACCGACACCGCTTGGGCAGTGTTGGTTCAAGGCTGACGCCAGATCTCCAAGCAGCCCTTCGGCGGCATCGAGGGGAATCTGCGAGGCCAGCAAGCGTACCCCACAGTTGATATCATAACCAATCGCGCCCGGAGAAATGACGCCATCGGAAAGGCGCGTGGCAGCCACCCCACCGATCGGAAAACCATAACCCTGGTGCATATCGGGCATCACCAAAACCTGCCCTACCAGGCCAGGCAGCGTGGCCGCGTTGGCTGCCTGCTCCAGCGAATTGTCGTCCATGATTTTTTCCAGGAGCTTGCGCGTGGCAAAAATACGTACTGCCACTCGCATATCGCTCCGGTAGCTTTTCGGAATTTCCCACTCGTAGTCGCTGATCCGGATTAAGTTACTCAGACTGAACATCTTTCACCTGCCTAAACCAAAGAAAGCCCCATTCCATTTACACATCCAGGACAATATTCGCTTCAAGTCCTCGCCTCGTTTGGCGGATGGAAAGATTATGAAAAGTCACCGCCTTGATTTCTTTCAAGCGGAAGAGGATCTCTGCTCCCTGTAAATTAGCGTCCAAAATATCCTCCGAGATCACCAGGTCGAAGGTGTCAAAAGCCAGGTTATCCCGTTCGGCCTGCCAAAGCAGTTCGGTCAGGAAGCTGACTAGCAGGCGTTCTGGGTCTCCTGCGGGTAGTTGCAGCCGGCGTTGCAAGCGTGGTGTATCTGCCACCCGGATCTCGGCCAGGGCATTCATCCCCCGAGCGGCCTGCTCCAATAAACCAACCAGGTCAGGCCCCCAAACCAGGAGCTCCCAATCCGCAGTATGTTCGATTTCTTGAAAACCAGCTGACTTGCGAACCATGACTTGAGTATACCGGATTATCAAAACGGCCAGGTGAGAAAAGAAAATTGGATAATATTAATTGGAAAGAACTATCAATCCATGAGATCGACCAGGATAACCGGGTGGGGCTCGTCCGGCAAGAACCCCAGGCGCAGGTTGGTGTACACGCCCAGTGGACTGCGCCAGAAAAGGGTATAGCCCCAGCCATGCCAGCGCCAGGCGCTGACTGCCATCCCACCGTCTCTGAATTCCTCCAACACAATCAGTTCCTGATCGCCATCCTGGTCGAGATCGCCCAGCTCCACCTGGCCGATTGGTGTGCTCAAGGCCGATCCACCCCACAACAGTTTGAACTGTCCGCCGCGATAACCAACGATGAAAGGATGGCTACGAGAGATCCCCTCGGTATCTGGCTTGCGCAGTGAGATCAAGAGCTCATATCGCCCATCGTCGTTTGGATCCCCCAGCGCCAGGTCAAGCACCTGCCATTCAACCGGGCTGTGCCAGGCCAGCTGGTTCAGGTATTCAATCTCGACCCGACCAGAATTCAGGCGGATGGCTTCCGCTTTACCGTCGCCGGTCAGGTCAATCTGACCCATCCAGGTCCGACCTGGACTGGTTTCTAGACTCTGTTCGGACGGTGGATCTGTGGGTTGGCAGTCTTCTGGCGAACAAATGAAAGCAAGCCGCTGCGCTGGAGGTTGGACACGACGGAAAATTTTGGACTCGGCTTCTGGCGGCAGCCAGTCCGGCCGGGTGGTCGCCTGCAGCGGCAGGGCTTGAACGGCGCGCAACCCGCTGCGGTCCAGGTAAATGCGCAGCGCCAAGCCGGTGCTGGTCTCGCCCTTGAACTGGTCGAAGACAAAGTTGCCAAGGCTGTAAGCCACAAAACCGGTTCGTGAATCGCCGTCCAAATCAAGCTGGAACAACTCGCTGCCCTGGACAACATGCGGGTGATGGCCAATCACAAGGTCGGCTCCCGCAGCAAGAAGTTCTTGGGCGGTGCGGCGCTGCGCCGGGTCGACCGTCGTCTGGTATTCAACCCCCCAATGCATCGAAACAATCACGATGTCCGCCTGTTGCCGGGCGCGAGCCAGAGCGGCAGCCGCCTGGAATGTATAGCGGGCAGGCTGTGGGCCAGAAGGGTCTGGCACTGCGGGTGGAATCTGGCTGTAGGCCAGAAAGGCCACGCGCAAACCCGAGATTGTCAGAATATATGGCTCTGCCACCGTATCGGGGGCTTCCAGCCAACCAACCGCCTGCAGGCCAGCAGTTCCCAGGCTATCCAGGGTATCCTGCAGCGCCTGGCTACCCAGGTCGAGGGTGTGGTTATTGGCCAGGCTAAGCAAGTCAAAACCAGCTTGGCGTAGGAGCACAGGAACCTGGCGGCCTATCACCAGGCGATAGGGCTGGCCGGGAGAAATCTTTGAAAGGGTCGCCGGATCGCGCCCTGGCGGCGAGAGAACCCCTTCCAGGTTACCAAATGCCAAGTCAGCTGATTGCAGCCAATCGGTTACTCGGGACAGGGTCTGGGAATTGGCCGTCACGGTGCGGCCAAGCATTACATCGCCAACCGCGGCCAACTCCACCAG
>JAYRWF010000282.1:0-1898 GCA_041918195.1 Anaerolineales bacterium | reverse complement strand
GATCCAGGCAAAGGTTCCCCCCCAGGTTCTGCGTAGTCATACCTTACTGCAAGTCGCCTTACTGGATCCCCAGGCGCGATCTGAAATTGAATCGTTGTACATCGAGCCGGTCTTCGAAATTACCCAGGCTTACGAAATGGATCATCTTGATGATTATCGAGATATCCCTGGCCTGGCGGTTCGCCCGCCGGATATCGTACGTTATTTTGCCCGGGTAAAATCAAATGTCCTGGACAGGTTTGCAGATGAACAGGGCTTATCGGCTATGAACAGGCGCTCCGTCGAAGATGAGTTTATCTACCAAAACTCGTTTCGCCTCAATCGCCAGTTTTATGCCAGCCTGGGCGAAAAAAGAGCCTTTGTCCTCAGCCATGGTCGAAACCTATCAGTATTGAAGATGGTAGGATATGCTGAGGATGTGGTCGAGTACTACCGTTTACAGGATCAAACCGCCCATGTTTGGATTGCTCACCAACGTTATCCTACCAAAGGCCGCGTCTGGCATCCGGGTGGGGCGCATCCATTTATTGGCTTGAATGAAGCTTTGGTGCATAACGGGGATTTTGCCAATTACCATGCCGTCAGTGAATATTTACAGCAACGCAATATAGGTCAACTCTTCTTAACGGATACTGAAGTCAGTGTGCAACTATTCGATCTGTGGGACCGGGTCTATCGTTATCCCCTGGAAATCACCCTTGAGGCCATGGCTCCGACCTCTGAATTTGATTTTGAAATGCTCCCAGAAGAGAAAAAGAAGCTCTATCAGGCTGTCCAACGCGCCCACCTGCATGGCTCACCCGATGGTCCATGGTTCTTTATCCTGGCGCGTTCCCTGGCTGGCAGCACCGATCGAGCAGAGAGTTCCCAGGACGATGTTTTTGAACTGCTTGGAATTACCGATACCAGCATGCTCCGGCCACAGGTGTTTGCTTTGTTCGAGAATCTGCAGGCTGAACAACCGGTCCAGATCGGCTTGATTGCCTCCGAGCGGCAGGCAATTCATGCCTGTTTGCGCTCGCTATCGGCCGGCGACCCTCGTTTTCAACCTGTTGCAGACCGGTATTGGGTCGCCAGGGGTGGTTCCTATACAGATGGGGGTGCTTTCCGCTTTACTGTGCACAATCCAAATCCTGGCTCACTTTCCAGCCGCCCAGTTTTGGTGTGCCGGGATAAATTCGAGCGACAGATTGACCTGGATCGAAGCCAATGGCAGCTCAACAACTCCGTGTTGCAACCACAGGATGCTTCAGATGATTTCCAAACAGCCTGGTGGTTTGCCTTCAAGGGCGCCTATGCGGCTCGTAGTTCACCGCAGCTACAAGAATGGCTCATGGAAATCTTACCAAAACTGGATTGGGGTGAGTTGGCCTGGAGCCTGGATAGGTGTGTAGAATTCGCTGGCCGTGGTCCGGAGGAGTGGAAATTTTGTCTTGAGGTCTTGAATTTTTTGCGCGATAGAAGATATGATACTGGCCGAAAAAAGCGCGCTTCAATTCTGCCGATGGTTGATCAGGCGTTGGAACGTATTTTTGAGCCGCATGCCTTAAATTGGGATCAACGGGAGACAATTGCTGGCTTGAGGCCAGGCAACCCGGAGCCTTTAACAGGCATTATAAGCCCCCTGGGATCCCCCTTAATCTTAGATGTTGCTGGCTTTCCGCCTGAAGGGGATAAATCCGCCGCGCAATCAATCGTGCGCGCCTACCAGAACGGCTGGCGCTGGATCATCGCCTATAACTGGCGCGGGGGGCGGTTTGCTGGGTGTGGAATTGGTCCAAATAGCCAGAGTTTGCGGCTCGATTTGTATGGCGATATTGGTGATTATGCAGCCTCTGGGTTAGATGGTGCCCAGGTGACCCTGCATGGCGACGGGCAGGACCAGCTTGGCCAGATCT
>JAYRWF010000281.1:0-5435 GCA_041918195.1 Anaerolineales bacterium | reverse complement strand
TGAACCGCATCGCGCGCTCGAATAAGTCCAGCGCAGCTGTATTCGCATAACGGGAGGCAGCATCGACGGCTGCCCGGAAATACCAACGGGCAGCTTCTGACTGGCTGCCAGCCAGCTCATAATGACTGGCGATCGTGGCAGCTTGTTCGCTGGCACGCTGGCTGCTTCCGGCTATCTTTTCAAGCCATTGGGCGGCGTAGAGATGGTACAGCCGGCGATAGCGCTTGAGCAGGCTTTCATAAGTGACATCCCGCAGCAATGCATGCTTAAAGACGTATTCGGACGCATCTACCAGCGAAGAAATCTCTCGCTGGAAGATCAATTCGCGTTGAAGCAATTGGTACAGAGCTGGCTGGAACTCCTGGAGATAGGAACCTGCCAGGGGTTGGATATCCAGTTGACCCTGCTGATTGGCCGTGACGCCTCCCCCGGCTGCCAGGCTTAGATAGGCCAACGCTTGGTCCCAAAAGGTGCGTCCGATGACCGCAGCGCGCTGGAGAAGTAACTTTTCAAGCGGCTGTAAACTATCGAAACGCGCTTGAAGGAGCTTGGTCAGGGTCGGTGGGATGCGCACATCTGCCAGGCGCGAGCGATCAATCCGCCAGGCGGTCTGGCTTGCATCAATCACTCCATCTTCGATCAGCATCTTGATCAGTTCTTCAACAAAGTACGGAACGCCTTCTGCGCTGCGAACGATCAGGTCCGTCAATTCAGGCGGCAGCTCGGGGACACGCTGAAGAATTTCCGACGCCAGGCGCTGGCTGTCGGTCTCGCTTAATGGCTCCAGCCGTAAGCAAGAGAAAGCCCCTGCCGAGGCGCCCCACTGGGGCATATGCTCAAGTAAGCTGGGTCGGCCAGCGATTACAAACAAAACTGGCACATCCTTCAATAAACCAATTAATTGCTCCAGTAATGCCAGGCTGCTTTGATCCGCCCAATGCAGGTCCTCCAGTAAAAATACGATCCCGGCTTGGCCTGCCTGGCGGCGGAAATAATCCGCAATATAGCTCAGCCCGCGCTGTTGGACCTGGAGAGGATCGTATTCTGGCAAGTACTCACTTTTTCCAATCTCAAAACCGAGCAAGCGGGCAATGAAATGCGCCTGGACTAAATCACCGATCCCCTGCTCCAGGCGCTGGCGTACCAGCCATTCTGGATCATTATCCTGGATGTTAAAACGCTGCGCAAAAATGTCATGGATCAAGGCATCGGGCGTATGCTGTTGGAGCGGGCTGGCACGGCCTTTCAAGACCTCGAGTTTGCTCTCTCGCTGAAGCGAGCGAGCAAACTCGACCATCAGGCGGGTCTTACCCAGCCCAGCTTCGGCGATAATGATAGCCACCCGGCAACCAGCCTGATTCAAGGATTCCCTCTGAAGCGCCAACAACCAGTGTTGCTCGGCTTGGCGGCCAATCATGGTGGTTTCAATCCCTTGTACGGAAGCCAGCGAATCTCGGAAGAGACGCTTTTTCGAACCCAAAACGATGTGAGCCTGGACAGGCTCCTGTTTCCCTTTCACCAGCACCGGCTCGATGGTCTGCACCTCAAATTGCTCCGCTGTCAACCGGTAAGTTTCGTGGCTAATTAATATCCCATTAACAGGAGCCAGGGACTGAAGCCGGCTGGCCAGGTTGACAGTATCCCCGACCACGACAAAATCCTGACCCTTACGCTCGCCAAGCCAGCTCACAACAACCGAGCCGGTATGGATGCCGATCCGCATACGGAGCTGGGCGACTTTGTCCTTGATTTCCCCCGCATTACGGAGCTGCTGGAGCGATTCGCGCATCGCCAGGGCTGCATGGATCGCATTTTCGGGATCCGTCTCGCTGGCGATGCGAAGCCCAAACACGGCCATGACTGCATCGCCGATAAATTTCTCAACCACACCTCCGAAGCGCTCGATCTCTACCAGCCAACGCTTGAAATAGGCATTGGTCAGATCACGCACATCTTCTGGATCCATCATCTCCGACAAAGACGTGAAACCCACCAGGTCGGCAAACAAGACGGTCACTTGCTTCCGCTGCTCCCCGGTAAAATTGAGCGGCTGACTGGTTGGGGCAGGTGTCTCAGGTGCGAGGGGAGCCCCCTGGGTTAGGAGCTGGTTCAGCTTCTCTTGCACGGGCCGCCCGGCCGTATCGACCACTCCATCGCCAAGCAATCCGCGCTGGGCATTCAAGGCTGCGATAGCTTGTTCGAGCTGAACAATTTCTTGCATAAGAAGATTTTACCAGGTAATTATAAGTATTTTTATGCAATATATCCAGATAAATCTAATAAAAAACGGGCGACCAGGTCGCCCGTTTTTTATTATGAATGGATCAGGTTTACTTGACTGTAAACGTGACTGTTCCGCTGCCGTTGGTGTAGCCGGCCTTACTGGCGGTCGAGGTCACCGAGTAAGTTCCGGTACCGTGCTTGCGGGTATTGACCGTGTAGGAATAGGTGTATTTCCCATCCGCGGCAGTCGTGCCGTTGGCGGTCAGCTTGGTATTGTTAGCGGTGGTCAGTACCGAGCTGACCGAGGCGCTGCTGACCGGGTTGCCCTGGCTGTCCTTCACCAGGGTCGTGACGGTGACCCTCTCTCGGTTGACGTAGGAGGTCTTATTGGTCGTGACGGTGACGACCAACTGGCCGGTGGGCGGTGGGGTGGGCGTGACCGTCGGGGTCGGGGTGGGCGTCGGCGGGGTGACTGAAGGCGTCGGCGGGGTGGCAGTTGGGGTGGGCGGGGTCGTCCCGCCGCCCAGTGAGACCCAGGCGGCGTAGGCCTGGACCAGGCCATTGCCGTAGGAATCATCCCGGCCAGCCGCGCCCAGGTCGAGAGCAGTAGAATTCAAGGCATTGCGGATCTGGGTGTTGGTCAGGGAGGGCTTCCAGCTCCAAACCAGGGCCGCCACGCCGGCAACATGCGGCGAGGCCATTGAGGTGCCGTCATAGTTCTCGTAGGCTGAGACGTTCCAGGTGATCGAGGAATGGACGTTGGCATTCGCGCCGATCTTGTTGTTGTTGATCAACCACTGGCCATCTTCCTGGCTGATCGAAATCGCCGGGATGGTGGCGGTATTGCCATCGCCCAGGGTGCCGAGGAAATTCCCCGGTGCATTATTGTACAGCACGGCGGCCGAACCGCCACTGAGCTGGACGTTGTGAACCTTATCATAGAAGCTGATCACACCACGCTCGCACAAGACCACCTTGCCGCTCCAGGCGCCATTGGTGGCATCGCATAAACCGCCATTCGCCAGGACACCAGATGCATCGCCGTAGGGAGCGTATTCGATGTGATTGCCGTTATATTTGACGCCATCCACCTGGACGTAAGCATCCGCCAGGTAGGGGACAGTGCTCAACACGCCCACGCCAGGGGCAGCCAGCTCGACGTCGGCATTGGAGGTAGAGAAATCGGCTACCACTTTGTTCTGATCCACCGCTGCAACCCCCAAGACCGAGCTATACGAAGCCGGGTAGTGGTTTTCGTTCAAGCCGGTGTTGCCGGCGGCAGCGATCGAAAGGATCCCGGCCGCATTGAGATTATCAAAGGTGCGTCGCTCGAGCGGATTCTGCGTCCCGCCGCCCAGGCTCATATTGATCACATTGGCTCCGGCCGACTGGCAGCGGTTAGCGGCGTCCGCCAGGGTCGAGGAATAAGTCCAGGCGCAGTTATCACCAAAGACCTTGACGATGTACAGGTTGGTATTGCCCGGCGTGACGCCCACCACACCCAGACTGTTGTTCATCGCCGCGATCGTGCCAGCGACATGCGTGCCGTGGCCACAGCTATCGGTATTCCAGTTCGAGGGATATCCACCGATGACATTGACACCCTGGAAATCCTCATGCCCGGTGAACAGGCCGGAGTCGATGATACAAACCGTCCGGCCAGCGCCGGTCGGAGCGCCAGGATCGACCGTATTGTCGAAATTGGCATCCCAGATCTGGCGGGCCTGGACCAGGTCGATCCCGTAAGGAACCGTCTGGGCGTCCATGTAGCGCTTGGCGTCTTCGATTACCTGAAGCACGTTCGGGCTGCGCTCAATTTCGGCCAGCCGGCTGACCGGCAGGCTGACGACAAAGGCGTTGAGGTCATCGAAAGTGTAGTGAAACTCCGCCCCGACATTTTGGAGCAAGCGCTCGACCAACGGGCGCTCGCCCTGGCGATACTCGACCCACACGCGGGTCAGATCGCCCGAGGGCGCCGAAGCGGCCGGCAGAACCTGCGCCAGGCTGAGCGCGAGCACCAGTGCTAACGCCAGCCATCCTAACAGTTTGAATTTCATACATTCTCCTTTCTTGGAACCAGGCAGGATGAGGTGCTAAGTCCATTATAAATGACAACAATTTGTTTTAGGGAGATTTTACGAATTATTTAGACCTGCGCGGTTAAAATTTTAATCATCTAAGTTCGTGTTGAATCAATCGAGCAACTTTAAAGCGCTTGATCTAGCGCAGAAAATTGGAGCGCTGAAAACCTGGTGAACAACCCCCGCATCCGCCCAATCGCGATCGGCCTGTTTCGACAGGTCCAAAAAATCCTGGTCATTGAATACTTTGACCATGTCAAACAGGAAACCTTCTATCGCCCACTGGGCGGCGGAATTGAATTTGGCGAGACTGCCCAACATGCGCTGCAACGGGAAATTAGCGAGGAGCTGGGGGCTGAGGCTGTGGACCTGGAGTACCGCTTCACCCTGGAAAGTATCTTCACCTGCAATGGCAAACCCGGGCACGAGATTGTGCTGGTCTTTGAGGGACGGCTGGCCGACCCCGAGATGTACCGGCAGGAGGAAATCAACGGCCACGAGGATGATGGCTCGACCTTGCGGGTGGTTTGGAAAGCGATCGAGGATTTTGGCCCTGGGAAGTGCATCCTGTACCCGGAAGGATTACTGGAACGGATATAGAGAATTTCGTTTTCAAGCGGATATTTTTAGAACTGGACCTGACAAAAGGAGGAAATCAACATGCTGGCATTGAAATGGACGGGTGTGGTAATTATATCGATTGGACTGGGCATCGGACTGGTGCAGTACCTGGTCGCCCCACCGTTGCGGATGGCGGCATACGCCTTGTTGTGCGTTGCGCTGTTGGTGGGACTGGTCGCGTTGATCGGTTTGGGCCTGAGAGGCTGGGGCCGTCTTCTTGCCATCGGTATCGGACTGCTTGGTTTCCTGGCTGGCTACCTGGTGTCCACCTACCAGTTCCTGAACCTGGAAGAAATACGCGAGCTGCCAGAGCTGAACTTACCGCCGGTCGAGCAGCGCGACCACACGGCGGTGATTTACTTCACCCATGGTGAGCCGCCAGCCTACAGCCCGATGCCGTGGATCGAAACTTTTAGAGAGTTGGATGCGGATGGAGTATCTTTTATTCCCAAGCCTTTCCGGCCGTTCTTTTTCTTAAATTTTCGCAAGGAATACCTGCGGGTTGGCGGC
>JAYRWF010000280.1:0-5519 GCA_041918195.1 Anaerolineales bacterium | reverse complement strand
CACTGGCCCGCGTAACCGGCTGGTCCGAGCGCAGCGCTTCCAGCAGCCAGGCCGGCAACTTGTCCCCAGCCCCGCCATCAAAAGCCGCCTGCTCCAGCTCAAGAATATCACCCAGGTTCAAGCCAACCTGCGGCATCAGCCAGGCGTGCCCGGCGCCGCGGACCGAGGCCAGGCGCAAGCTGGCCGCCATTTGGACCGGGTTATCTTGTCCCGCTTCCTCTTCCAGGAACCAGATTGCCGCCAGGTCGCACGGCAGGTTGCGTTCCAGCTCGATCAGCGTGGCATCCAACACCTGCTCCAGGTCAACCTCAGCCGAAAGCAGGCCAGCTACCTCACGCAGGCTATCGGCAACCTGGCGCCGCCAGCGTTCTGAGCGGAATAAGCTGGCATTCCGCATTGCGATCGCGATGCTGTCTGCCAGCGCCTCGAATAAAAACTGTTCCTGGCTGCCAAACGCGCCCTTTCGATCGCTCTGGATATCCAACACCCCAAGCACTTCCTTGCCAAAACACAGCGGAATAGCCAACTCGGCCTGGGTTTCATCCGGAAAGACCTGCGCCGGGCGATAGCGTTCATCCTGGGTAATGTCGTTCACCAGAGCCGTTTCGCCGTGTTGAGCTACCCAGGGAATTAATCCCTGCGGGCTGTCCAGGTCGTAGGCAAAGTCCCGGCCTGCCAGGCTCTGGCTGCGCCCACCGCTGCCTGCCTCGTAGAAAATCTTTCGCCGCCCAGGGTGAACCGAGAACAGATGCACAAACGGAAAATGGAAGCGCTCGTGGATCAAATCCACCACCTGTTGGAGCAGTTCTTCCTCATTTAAAATCGAAGTAATGGCATTTCCAACTTCGGTGATGGTTGCCAATTGCGCCGCCCGCCGCTGGTCGGCTGCCATGCGCCGCCAATCTTCGATCGTAATCACCACCTGTTTTGCTGCTCGCTTCAGCAGATCAACCTCGGGCGTCCGGAAGGCCGCTCCAGGATTACGCCTGAACGTGATCACCCCCAGGACGGGCGTCTCCAGCTCGGCTTCCACCGGGGAAATCAGGGGCATCGCCAGTTCGAACGCTTGCACCCCTGCCTTTCCCGAACAAACCTGGCGTTTGTGGAACGCTTTTTGAGCCAGCGCCGCCTGTGGTGCATCCGAAAACAACCCCGGCTCATCGCAGCCGAGCTCCTCACCCAGCCAATTCGACAGCCACAACTCGACCTGCCCGCCAGACAGGTCTGCCAGGCCTGCCAGGATGATCTCCTGCGCAGATAAAATCAGCCCCGTGCCAGGTCGGGGCTGAGAAATGCCAGGACCGGGGATACCGGTCGAATTCGAATGGTTCAGGGCATGCAGGTCTTCACCCATCTCGAGCAGGCGCTGCCAGCCTGAGCTGAGTGATTTTCGGTTAGTTAGTGGTTCCCCCTGGCTGCGAAACGGGTCGCTCACGCCGCCTTCTCCCGCCACTTGATCATGGTCAGGGTGTTACAGCCATCCTCAGTGATCAGCGCAGGCGTGAAGTGAACTTCATCCATCAACTTCCGCATAAAATATATCCCCAACCCACCGGTCTCGCGCTCTTCCAGTGGGGCATTCAGGTCAGGTTCAGCCACAACGGTTGGATCAAAGGGTTGGCCGCAATCGTGCAAGATGATCGTCAGCCGGTCTCGGAAAACCTGGCAGGTGCACTCGACCATATCATTGCTCTCGCCGCCATAGGCGTGCTCAACAATATTCGTAAACGCCTCATCCGTCGCCAGTTCAATCGCATATTTGGTTTTCGCCTCAAAACCACAACTCTCGGCAGCCAAACCGACGAACTCGCGTACAGCGTCCAAGCTCTCATACTGAGCGACAAAAACTCGACTCTCCTGAGAAGGTTCGATAGGCGAGCCTTTTGCACCACTAGCTGGGGGTGTCGGCGTCATAACGATAAAGAGGTCGGTCAGGGTTAATGCAGAAAGGATGAAGGTCGAATAGCAGCCAGCCTTTCAACCTTCACCCCAGGTCAGGTTCGGCGTTAAAAATATCCTACAGCCGTCGTGACGTCGTCGAAGAAACCAAACAGTGGAACAAAACCCGCCAGGTCCAACGCTTCATAGATTCGCTGCGGCACCATTGCCAAAAGCACCTCGCCGCGGTTGAAACGCTTGCAGTTCTTCTGCGTGTTAATCAACACCCGGAGCCCCGCGCTGGACATGAAATCAATCTCGCTCAGGTCGATGACGATCTTAAATCGACCAGCATTCGTGATTGCATCCAGTGCTTCAGCCAGTTGCGGAGCAGTCTGGCTGTCCACACGGCCGGTAACTTTAACCAGATCACAATGTTTGTAATGGGTAGTGGCGACTTCCATTGGCGAACCTCCGCTTGAAAGAATATCGAATATGTCTTAAAAATTATATCATGAGTAAATACCAATAACGAGCGCATCGGTTCATTCCAACGCCAATCACTCCGATTCGACCCACAAGCTCCCTCGCAGATTAAAAAAATGCCAGTTGACGTATAAATCCATAACATTTATCACTATTCATTTGGCCTGCCGGCGATTATCCTATGATCAATCCCGGAATCACCCCTGTTCGAAGGAGAATACTATGAAATCTGGCACCCGGTATCGTTGGTTTGTATTAGCCGTCTTCTTCTTCTTCACCCTGCTCCACCAGGCCGATAAACTGCTCATCGGTCCGTTGACAACCCCAATCATGGAACATTTCAAAATCAGCCGCACCCAGATGGGCGCTGTAACAACCGGGGCTTTAATTATTGGCGCAGTGGCTTATCCGCTTTGGGGCTATTTATATGATCGCTACGCCCGCGCCAAACTGCTGGCCCTGGCCTCCTTTTTATGGGGCGCATCCACCTGGTTGAGCGCTATTGCCCCCACCTACCCCACTTTCCTGATGACCCGCGCTTCAACCGGGATTGATGACTCGAGCTACCCCGGCTTGTACAGCCTGCTGTCCGACTATTTTATCCCCCAGGTGCGCGGAAAAATTTATGGCTTCCTGGAACTGACCATGCCGCTCGGTTATCTTCTCGGGATGGTGCTGGGCCTCTTCCTGGGAGGAGCGATCGGCTGGCGATCTGTCTTTTACATTACCGGCAGCCTGGGTGTTTTATTGGCTGGCTTCATTTTCTTCACCGTTAAAGAGCCGCCGCGCGGCCAGAGCGAGCCCGAAATGGCCGGCCTGGAAGAACACTGCCAGTACCGCTTCACCCTCGAAGCTGCCCGGGATTTATTCAAAAAACGCTCCCTGCTCATCCTTTTCGTCCAGGGTTTCTTTGGCGTCTTCCCCTGGAACGTAATCACCTTCTGGTTCTTCAACTACCTGGAAACCGAGCGCGGCTACTCGCAAAATGATGTTTTCACAACCATGGTGGTGGCCGTCCTGGTCCTGGCGGCCGGTTATCCATTGGGCGGCGCCTTAGGCGATTACGCCTTCAAACGCACCCCGCGCGGCCGGGCTATCGTCGCCGGCCTGGCCGTTTTGATGGGGGCGATCCTGATGGTCATCACCCTCAGCGTCCCCATCCCACAAAAGATGCTCTTTATGGGCATGCTGGCTCTGACCGCCCTGTTCATCCCTATGGCCGCGCCAAACGTCGTTTCCACTGTGCATGACATCACCCTGCCGGAAGTGCGCAGCAGCGCCCTGTCAATCCAATACCTGATCGAGTCTTCCGGTGCCGCCCTGGCGCCGCTCCTGGCAGGTTATATCGCCGACCAGTCTAGCCTGAAAACCGCCTTTCTGATTATCTGCACCACCACCTGGCTGATTTGCGGCGTCTTTTACCTGATGGTGGCGCTGGTCGTCCCCAAAGATATCCAAACCCTGCGCCAGCAGATGCAAGAGCGAGCTGACCAGGAACGCAAGCTGCAGGTAGCTTAACCCAAAGATCCTGGATAAAAAAACGACCGCCGGGCGGTCGTTTTTTTATCCAGGATCAACACTGCTTAAGATTTCTTTCAAACGAGGATGCTCCGCATAAAAACCACGCAACTCGGCCGGTAGCAGAGCAGCAATCCGGCACATAATCTCATCAGTATACTGGGTTAGCTGCGCATCACGTTGTTTCGGCTGGAGCGGGGCTAAATGATACGGCTTCCCAATGGTTACAGTCACCTGCGCCCGTTTGAAACGCTTCAACCGGGAAAGAACTTCCTTATCCCACGTCCCGGTTGCCGCAACCGGCACGACCGTCGCGCCCGACTTCGCCGCCAGGTAAGCCGCCCCCCAGCGCGCCTCCAACAGTTTTCCGCTCGAGCTACGCGTCCCCTCCGGAGCAATCGCCATCGCTCCCCCCTTTTCCAGCCTCTTTAGCACCTCGCGCAGCGCCCCAAAATCCGCATTCTGCCGGTCAATAAAAATCCCGTTTACCCGCCGAGCAAACCAACGCCAGAAGGCGCTTTTGCGGTATTTCTCCGCGATAATCAGGATGATATCCTCCCGCTTCAGCAGGTAAAAAACCAATAACACTTCCAGCCGCCCGGCATGATTGGCGGTTAGCATCAAGGTGCCCTGCTGGGGAAGGTTGTCCCAACCCACTGTTTCAACCCGAGCAATCAGGCTAATCAAGACTTTGACAATCCAGCGCACAAAACGGTATCCCATGCGCCCCATTATAAACGTTTTCATCGCCTCCCATTTCGAACTCGCGTTTTATTATTCGATTTTTTATCTGTTTAGGCTTTTTTAGATGATAGAATCTTTAATTCAATGACCAACCCGACACCTTTGGAAACTACCATCCTGGCCAGGCTGCGCCGGAGCTGGGTGCTCTTCGCCAGCCTCTCCATCGTCTATCTGGCCGCCGGATATACCTTGCTTTCATCGTCCTGGCAAGCTGTACCCGCTGCACGCTGGTTGCTCCAGGCTGGCCTGGCCACGGGCTATCTGCTGGCAGTCATCTGGCGAAACCTGACTCACAATCGCCGCCCAGAGGAGACCACCCTCTTGCCCAACCTTGGTTGGGGTAACTGGATGACCATGCTGCGTGGGTTGGGAATCGCCGGGGTAATCGGCTTTCTCTTCTCCCCCCATCCGCCCAGCTGGCTGGCCTGGCTTCCCGCTATTCTATACAGCCTGGCGGTGATTGCGGATATTCTAGATGGCTACCTGGCGCGCAAGACCAACCATGCCACGCGCCTGGGCGTGATCCTCGACCTCAGCTTTGACGGCCTTGGCGTCCTGGCCGCAGCCTTCTTACTCGTCCAGTTTGGCCAGGCTCCGGCCATTTACCTGCTGGTCGCCGCTGCCCGCTACCTGTTTTTAGCTGGCGAGTGGCTGCTTCACCGCCTGGGTCGTGCCACCCAGCCCTTGCCGCCCAGCCTCCAACGTCGCATTTTTGCCAGCCTGCAGTTCGTCTTTATTGCCGTGGCGCTCTATCCGGTATTTCCACCCAGCCTATCCCGCTTCGCCGCCCTGTGTTTTGCCCTGCCTTTCCTGGTTGGCTTTGGCCGCGACTTTCTGCTGGTCGGTGGCTTTATCCGTCCGGCTGTTACCCCCGCCCAGTTCCAACGCATCTT
>JAYRWF010000279.1:0-3146 GCA_041918195.1 Anaerolineales bacterium | reverse complement strand
CGTGGTGGTGGACCTGACGTACCAGACCCTTTCCTGCTATGAAGGCCAGCGAGAGGTGTATTTCTGCCGAGTCTCGACCGGGGCCAAGTTCGATGCTTATGGCAACCTGGTCGATAAGTGGGCCACGCCGGTCGGCGAGCACACCATCTCGCGCAAGTTCATTTCTCTTCAGATGAGCGGCGGCACAACCGGCGCCGGGTATGACTTGCCCGGAATCGGCTGGGTGACGATCTTTGCCACAGGCGGTGTAGCGCTCCATTCAACCATCTGGCATAATAATTTTGGCGATGCTATGTCACATGGCTGCGTCAACATGCTGCCTGAAGATGCAAAATGGGTCTTCCGTTGGACGCTGCCCAATGTGCCTTATGACCCTGGGATGCTTGATAGCACCCTGACCGGGCAGGCCAGCAGCAAGGTCAACGTGGTCGAACTGTAAAGCATGATTTCAAGGAGAGAATTCCTCAAACTGGCCGGATTAGGCTTTAGCGCTGCCAGGCTGCCCGGTTGGGCGGCCCAGATCGATGATGGATTGGCGCCGCCCCTGCCGGAATTTCCAGCCTATGCTCGCTTGGGCCGGGCGATCGGCGGCCGGGTGGCCGTCAAGCAACGCCCGGATATCGACAGTGCGGATGTGGCTATCATCAATGACGACGATGTCCTGCCCTGGCTGAACGAGATCGTCGGCAAGCGTCCCCTATGGTACAGCCAGCGCTTCGTTGAGACTCCTCAGGGTTACGTCTACGCCCCCAACCTGCAGCCGGTCGAAAACCGGCCCAACCAGCCGTTGGCCAAATTGCCCCCCGGTGATGGATTTTGGGCAGAGGTCACTGTCCCCTATGTGGAGTTGGCCCTGGCCAATCCACCGGCGCGCTCGCCCTGGTTGAAAAATGGCGCTAAGCCGCGTCTGTATTACAGCCAGGTGCTCTGGGTGGATCAGATCGAAATCGATGGGCAGGGCCGGGCCTGGTACCGAGTCAAGGAAAAGTACGGCACGTTTGGCGATATTTTCTGGGCGGCCGGAGCTGCGTTCCGCCCGATCACCGCTGAAGAGATCAGCCCGCTCAGTCCCGGCGTGGAAGAGAAACGGGTCGAAGTCAACCTGTTTAGCCAAAGCATGCTTTGCCTAGAAGGGGAACGCGAAGTGTATTTTTGCCGGGTGGCGACGGGCGGCAAATGGGATAAAGACGGCAATCCATCTGACGATTGGGCCACCCCGCTTGGCGCTCACACGATCTGGCGCAAGCTGGTCTCCGTCCATATGACTGGCGGCACGTCTGGCGGCGGCTATGACCTACCTGGCATTGGTTGGACAACCTTGTTCTCTGGTAACGGTGTGGCGGTCCATTCGACATTCTGGCACAACAGTTTTGGTATCCCCAAATCGCACGGTTGCGTTAATGCTCAACCGGAAGATGCCAAATGGATCTGGAGGTGGACCAACCCGGGCGTGGAGTACGTTGCAGGGGATGTTACAATTTCTGGTGCCGGTAGCACCAAAGTGGTCGTTATCGAGCGGTAGAGGAGTAAATTGATGGCATTTACAGAGATCGGTATGGGTTTAGCATTTTTTGCCGGGTTGGCATCTTTTCTTTCGCCTTGCGTGTTTGCCCTGGTTCCAGCCTATATTGGCTACCTGGGAGGACGTTCGGTTGCAATGGGGCAATCCGGCCAGGGCAATCGTTGGCTGACCCTGGCGCACGGCCTGGCGTTTGTGCTCGGCTTTAGCACCATTTTTATTACACTTGGCCTGGCTGCTTCCGCAATTGGCGGGCTGTTCTATGATTCGCGCGGCTGGCTGTCCAAGATCGGTGGTGTGGTGGTGATTTTCTTTGGCTTGCACATGACTGGCCTGCTACGCATCCGCTTCCTGGAATATGACCTGCGCGCGCAGAGCCTGCCCGATCGCAACCGCGGTTTCCTGGCGTCGTTTCTGATGGGTATCTTCTTCTCGGCTGGCTGGTCGCCTTGCGTTGGCCCAATCCTGGGTGCTATCTTGACGCTCTCCTATGCGGGCGGCTCAATTTCTCAGGGTTTCCTCCTGCTGGCGGCTTATTCGGCGGGCCTGGCCATACCCTTCCTGGTCGCTGCAATCCAAATCAGCCTGGTGACGACCGCCCTGCGCCGATACGGCAAGCTGATGGTGATCGTTGAAAAGATCATGGGGGTCATCTTGATCCTGGTCGGCGTGTTACTCTTTTCCGGCCGCTTTGAGACGCTGGCCCAGTTTGGCTCATTCCTGGGTACCTATGATGAGTTGGTCGTCGGCCGGATCATCTTATTCGTCCTGCTCGGGCTGGCCGTGCTTGGATTGCTTCCGGCCTGGCTTGCCGCCCGTAAAGGTCGCAAGTTCCTGGACTGGTACCTGTTTGGGGTGGCCTTGTTTCCAGTGGCCTTGCCTATGGCCCTGTTCTTGAAACACCAGCCCGACAAACCAGAAACCGCCTCGCTTTAATTCTGTTGGCGATTATGCAGGGCCCAACCAGAGAATCTAATTCCACACCCGCCCAGGCTCCCCAGCGAAGCGCCTGGCGGATGATCGCTGTTGGCATTTTGATCGGCCTGGCTGCTGGCCTGCTGGTCTTCTTTGTCTTTGGGCCAGGAAAGCGCTGGCTGGTCCGTTCGGGCGAGCAGAGCTTACCTCCGGCGGTCCCGCGGATCGATTCCCTCGCTCCTGATTTTGAGTTGTCCAACCTCTCCGGACAGAAGCTCCGCCTGTCGGAGCAGCGCGGCAAAATCATCTTAATCAATTTTTGGGCGACCTGGTGCGGCCCGTGCCGGGCGGAGATGCCCCTGCTGCAGCAGACCCAAGAACGCTTTACCGATCAGTTGATTATCTTGGCGGTCAACAACGATGAAGCTCCCGAGAAAGTCCAGGCTTTTATCGACGAGCTAGATTTGAGCCTTGCAGTCTTGCTGGATCCTGGGGCGTTGGTCAGCCAGCAATATCGAGTGAGCGGCTTTCCAACTACCCTGATGGTTGATGCGCAAGGCATCCTGCGTTACCGGCACATCGGATTGCTCAACCAGGATACGCTTTCTGGATATCTAGAAGATTTGGGGATGCGCCAATGATCCATGTGATTTTATACAGCCGGGCGGAGTGCCATCTCTGTCATGAGGTGGAAGCCGTCCTGGCCGAACTG
>JAYRWF010000278.1:0-9321 GCA_041918195.1 Anaerolineales bacterium | reverse complement strand
CCACCTGGAGCGGCGCCCGATCCAACTGAAGGGTACGGGCTTTGCCATCCGCCGCCCAGGCCAGCCAGAGCGGCGCGCCGTTATTTTCAAAGATGTATCCCTTAATACCCGGAAAATCACCAAGCGGGCCAATAAAGGCTGCACCTTTGAGCTGAGACACCGAAGTCTGAAAAGCCTGGTAGGCCAGGTTTGGCTCCATCCCGCCATCCAGCAGACCTGAGGCGCGCCAGCCGGTCAGGCTATACCAGACATTGGCATCCAGCCGCTCGGCGATCGCGGCGGCGTAGGCCTCGGCCAGGAATATCGCCTTGGTGCGCTCAAAATCAGCGCCCTGGCATTCCGGCTCGCTGCCATCGCGGCCACACAGGAGAGCGGCCTCGGTGTTATACAGCGCCTTGCCCGGCACGCCATACTGCTCGAGGAGTTGGCGCAGGTAACTGGTCTTGGCAATCAAGACCGGCCCGGTTGTCTCGGAAGCACTGGCCCAATTAGCGTTGTTATAAACCCCTGGCTGGCCGGCATAATAATCATAGGCGTGGAAGCTGATGCCATCGAAGAACTCGCCGGCCCCGTTCTGCAAAGCGCCCTCCAGAAAGCGGGCTGGGGTGCAGTCCTTAATATTCCCTGAGCCAGCCGGGATTTCAGGCGGGTTGCGCGGATCGCAATCGAGCAGCAGCCCACCAACCAAAACCTGGGCTTGCGGATTGGCCAGCTTAATCGAGGAATAAACAGCCTTCAAGATATCCGCGTAAGCAGCGCCACCATAAAAAGGGTCGCTAGCCAGGCCCCAGCACCCAAATGGGGAATCGGAGGCCACCAACCCGGCAGCGACATCCGGCTCGTTGCCGATTTCCCAATATTGCACATTGTAGGGCGGCAGGCTATAGCGCGCTACAGCGTCGCGCAAAAAATTGCCGAAAGCAGCCAGGCTCTCCTTGGTGGGCGGGCTGCAAAACGAGCCTTCCAGGGATTGGGCCCAGGCCGGCGTGCTGCGCACAACCAGGATCACCTGCAGGCCCTCGGCAGCGGCATTCTGCAACTCCAGTTCCAGGCCGGAGAGCGCCTGCCAATTGCGCGACCCCGGCTCCGGCTCAACATCCGACCAGAGCAGGGCATTACGGCGGACCCAAAACGCGCCACTCTGTTTGACCAGGTCCAGGCTGGGATCCGGGCCCAGGTAGTAGGTCTCAATACCCCAAACCGGAGTCTCGGGTAAGTAAGGCAGCGGAGTAGGCGGTAGCGTTGGCTGAGCGGGGGTATCGTCCAGTGGCTGAGTCGCCTCAACCGGAACGGTAGGCGACTCGAGCGGTGCAACACTACTGGCCGAGCTGCTGGTGGGCGTAAGCGGCGCGGCTGGACTGGCGCAGGCGCTTATCAACAGCCCGATGGCCACGCAAAGGATGAAGCTAAAGCAAAGGGACGAGTGGCGGGAAGATTGCATAACTGGCTCCTCCGGCGCATGCCGCCTAGAATTAAGGAGAATATTCAATAAAGACCGGCGCCCGGCCGATTGACAGGCTGAGACCCGTAACGGCAGGCTGGTAGCTGCCGGCATTTGCCAGGCCGCTGCCCCAGTCCACCCAACGCCAAACGGCGACAGGCATGGCTGGCAGGTTGACGGTGGTGGAGGCCGTTCCATCGACTGGATCACCGCCGACATACCACAAAACCCAGATCTTGCGATCGTTGCGCAGTAACTCATAACCATAGACATACGGCGCCGGGCCGATCTGGTTGGCGGTATGGACCCAGTTCATCTGCTGGCGAGCGAAGTTATAAGCATGATAAGCTGGGGTGGGCTGGTTGGTTTCAACATTGAACAATCCGGAGTCGCGCCAGCCAAAATAACTGTACCAGATATTGGCCTTCAGGTTAAGCCAGCGCGCGGCGGCATAAGTCTGGACGACAAAATAAGCCTTGGTGTTCTGAAAGCTGCGTGACTCTATTGGGTACTTGGAGTTGCACAGCGGCTCGTCATACGGGTTCGGCAGCGGGTCATCACCGCAGATAACCGCATCTTCGGTATTGATCAGGTACTTGCCGCCATAGCCATATTGGTTGAGCACCTTGCGCAGGTAAGTGGCCTTGGCGATCAGGGTTGGGCCAGTGTTGTTCCAGGCGGTCAGCCAGTTGGGGTTGCTGTAATTTCCCAGGCTGTGATTGGGATTGCTGGTATCGACCGAAGCTTTATTGGGGAAGTAATCGTACGCATGGAAGCTGACGCCATCAAAATAAGGACCGCCGCCGTTAGCCAGGATACCAGCCAGGTACTTGGATGGCAGGCAGCCGTCGGTGCGGCCGGGCGGGGGGTTGTCTGGGTTACAGGTCAGCAGCAGCCCACCGACCAGGATCTGGATGCTGGGATCGACCTGTCGCATGGCCGGGACAACCGCCTTCAACACCTCGGCGTAATACCCGCCGCCATAATAACGCGTATCAGTGGAATCGCCCCAGCAACCAAAGTTTTCATAGGGGAAGTAGTAAGGGTCGATATCCGGCTCGTTCCAGATTTCAAAATAGCGGACGTAGTATGGCCCTTTGCTATAGCGAGCGACCACGTCGCGCATGAAATTAGCAAACTCGTCCAGGTTATCGGTCTTGATCCGGCCGCAGGTCTGGCCGGGGATGGCCTGGGCCCAGGTCGGGGTATTGCGAATAATCAAGATCGGGCTGAGGTTGTATTTACGGGCATTCAGCAAGCGAGTCTCCAGCAAGGCATCCCACTGGCGCGCCCCGGGGGTCGGCTCGACCGAGGCCCATTTTAATCCATTGTGACGGACTAAGATCGCGCCGATCTTGTTGACATTGTAGGCCGGACCACCAACGTTTGGGTTATCCAACTCTTCCGAGATCTCTACGCCGAAAATAGAATTGGCAGGATGGCCGCGCTGGATGATGGGAAGATACTTCAGAATAGTGCTGGCGCCAGCCTGTGGCTGAGGATCCTGGGCCTGGGCAGCCCAAAAGAACGGACTGGTAACTGCCAGCCAAGCCGCCAGGAAGTACAGCACGATTTTGTAACTTCTCTTTGGCAAGGTATTTGCTCCCTCTTTCCGTCTTTCCAGGTTGGCTCCAAACCGGGCAAGCTCCTGGCCCCAGATTGGATAAATCTTACCATATAAAAACAAAAAACGTGCTGCCCTGGCAGGGTGCCAGGGCAGCACGATAAAGTTTATTGTCTGGACGCGGATCAGGGCGTCATAGTGATGAAGACCGGTTCACGGCCGATGGCCAGGCTGGCGGAGACGGCAGCAGGCTGGTAAGTGCCCTGGTTGACGGCGCCCGTGCCGTAATTCACCCAGCGATAAACGGAAAGCGGCGTGCTGGGCATATTGACCTGGACGTTTAATTTGCCATTGGCCGGGTCGCCTCCGACATACCAGAGGACCCAGACCTTCCGATCCGCCCAGCGGAATTCATACCCTTTGACATCCGGGGCAACCCCAAGCTCCACCGCCGAGGTAGCGCCATTCAGCGCACCACTGGCGTAATCATAGGCATAGTAGCCCGGCTCATAGCGGCTGACCGACCCGGAATACAACCCGGAGAAAGACCAGCCCCACCAGCTATACCAGATATTGGATTTCAAGTTGAGGTAACGCCCGGCGGCATAGGCCTCAACAACGTAAATCGCTTTGGTGTTCTGGAAAGCAGCCGAGGTACTGTATGCAGCATCACAGTGCTTCGTATCCGGCACGCTTTCCAATTGCCCACACACCAGGCCGATTTCGGAGGCGATCAGGTACTTGTTGCTGTAGCCATACTGGCTGAGCACACTCTTCAGGTAATTGGTCTTGGCAATCAAGGTCGGGCCGGTGGTATTCCAGGCGCCGAGCCAGTACTTATTGTTGTTATAAACACCCAGGCCATTGTACAGATCGTTAATATTGGACGGGCGAAAGAAGTAGTCATAGGCATGGTAGCTAACGCCCTCAAAGTACGGGCCGCCGCCATTCGCCAGGATGCCATTCAGATACTTGGATTGGATGCACTGGCTGAAGGAAGGCGGGTTATTCGGATTGCAGTAAAGCAGCAAGCCGCCCACCACCACCTGGACATTCGGATTGGCCTGGCGCATGGCCGGGACAACCACTTTGAGCATATCGGCGTAATATGCACCGCCGTAATACTGGGTATCATTGGGATCGCCCCAGCAGCCCCACGGATAATCGGGGGTAGGCACTTCATTAGTCGATACGTCTGGTTCGTTCCACAATTCGTAGTACAGGACGTTGTAAGGCGCCTGGCTGTAACGGGCGACGACGTCCTTCATAAAATTAGCAAACTCGTCAAAATATTCCTGCTTCATCGGGCCGCAGGGGTAGCCGGAAAATTTTTGAGCCCAGGCCGGGGTGCTACGCACCACCAGCAGGGTCGTCAAATTGAACTTGCTGGCGTTGCTCAAACGGGTATCTACGGCGGCGTCCCACTTGCGCTGGCCAAGGGAGGGCTCCACTGTGGACCACAGCAGACCGTTGTAGCGAACCCAGGAAGCACCGGCATCGGCCATCATATCCACTGGACCGGTGTCGTTTTTGTTATCCAGCTCAGAACCCATCTCGACGCCAAAGACCGGGTTGGCGCTAATCGTCACCGCTGGCTGGCGCTTTTTGATGATCGGCAAAAAGCCTTTCCAGGTTGCATCCGGAGCATCCGGCTGAGGGTCCTGGGCACGGCTGACTTCCAAAGCCTGGCCGCTAACCAGTAAACAGAGCAGGGCTATCAGGGCGAATTTTTTCCAAAACTTCATGCTTTCCTCCGAGTCTGATCCGGTGCTATATTCAACGAACAAATCCTTTAATCGTTCTCTAGCCCCAGATTAGAAATTTATGTTTCGATTATAGCATAAAGTTCAATAAATATTTACGCCCGCTTCATGATAATTTTATGCCAAATTAATTAAAATTTTACGGGTTAAAGAACCGGTACAAATATACCCGGTATTCGTAATCCTCCTGATCCAGGAAACGGGTTTTCAAACCCCGGATGCCTGGGTCCTGCGGAGCAAAATTGGTTTGCTCGGAAAGTGAATAGCGAATCGCCATCTCGTCCAGGAAGGCCTGCTGCAACGCCGGCAGATCGCCGTAAAACTCGCCGCGTCCCAGGTTGGTCTGGATGTACCAGACCTCCGGGTAGCTGGATTTTGATAGATTAATCCAATTATTGAGATCATTCTGGCCTAAACCGGCTTGGCCGAGGTAGTAATAGCAACTGCTGTCGCCATAACCGCAGACCGCTAAGCCGCCCGGCGCCATTTCGGCCTGGACCTGCTGGACAATTGCCTTCCAGGGAACCGTGTAGAGCGGGCGGAGGTACTGGCGATTCATGAAATAATTGACATTCGCCAGGCAAAAAGACAACAGCAAGGCCGCGCATAGCCCGTTCCGCCAGGCCGGCTTCAGCCGAACCAGCCCTACCGCCAGCCAGATCATCAGAAATGGGTACAGGTAAAGCGCCCGGTAAGTCAGGTTCTGCCAGGTCTGCGAAACGGCAACATTGAAGGTCAGTAGCAGGTTGGCGACGGCGATCAACAAACCAAAACCGGCGGGCAACCAGAAATTCAGGCTGCGCAGGTTCTTGACCAGAGCGAAGATCAGCAAGCCGGCAAAGACCAGCCCACCGATCCAGGCCAGCGGGTTGAGCGGCGAGAGGGTATCGCCCACTGCGGATACGAAGGCATAATAGCCAGCGCGCTTGGCAATCTCCAGCGGCCAAGAGTCGACCTGGGCCAGCTCGCCAAATCGCCCGCCAACGGTCTGCAAGATTTGCAGGCCAGGCCAGTACAACCCGACCACGGCAGCCTGGGCGGCCAGCCAGAGCGCCAGCGCCCCAGCCGAGCGCTCCTGCTTCTGGATCAGCCAGCGCGCCAGCCACCACAGGTTGGCCGCCACGATAACCACAAAGGCGGCGAAGAGCAGGTACAAAAAGGCAACACTGCTAAGTAGATAAAGTAGAAGAAAGCCAACCTGACGAGGGTGCTGGAAGCGAAAAGCAGCCCAGGCCAGGGCCAGAGCCATAAAAACGGCCATGGCGTAGTAGCGGGCGTTGAAGCCGTACATCAACAGCAGCGGATTGAGCGCCAACAAGGTCAAAGCCAGCAGAGCCGCCGGTTCGCCGAACAGGTCACGGGCCAGCTTATAAGCCAGCAGCAAAGCCGCCAGGCTCCACAGGATCGAAAACGAACGCAGCCCGAGCTCATCAAAGCCAAAGACCTTGCCCCACTGGTTGACCAGGAGCAGGTAGAGCGGGGGGTGGACGTCCCAAGAGAGGCCTTCGAGCAGCTCGGAGGTGTCCTTCTGGGCGAAGATGGCAGTGAAAGCTTCATCCTCCCAGAAACTTTTTTGAGCCGCGGCAGCAAAGAGCAGCGCGGCGGCCAGCGCCAGGAGAGCGAGCAGGTAAAGCGTTGAGAGCGTTTTAGCACGCATAGCAGGATCCTCTTTATTCAATTTTCACTCCCACTTCGTGGGAGTGAAAATCAATAAAATGCAACAATGCTTAATACAGCATAAAGATCGAAGAGCAACCAGGCGGCGGTGTAGGCGATGGGTAAGAAACCAGCCGGAAGGCGGGCCAGGCGCTTCAGCCAGCGACCGACCTCGTACCAGCCCAGGTTGAGAAACAACAGGCTGGGGATGATCACCGGGAAGGCGTAACGAGCAGTCGGGTAATAAATTGCCCGCAACTGGGTAGCGTAATTCGAGCCGCGCAGGAATGTCTGCAGCCAGATAACCAGCAAAGCCAGGCCGAGCAGAGCGACCGCCGCCCATGGGAAATTTTTGCGCAAGCGGACCATCGCCGTCAGGGCAGCCACCAGACCAATCAGAACAACAGCCAGGACCAGCCCGTAAGCCCAGGAGTGAAGCAGCGGGACGTGCCCCCAGCCAAAGCGACCCCAGAAGGTGCGGAAGAGCACCTGGAGCGAAGTACGCTGGAACTGGCCCGCCCCAGCCTGGTCAAGCAGGTAGTAGAGCGTGACCGAGGGCTGGTTAGCTCCCTTATCTGGCAAGATGCGCACGCCGATCCGGTCCACCCACGGACGCAGACGCAGCCCACTCGCCTCGGCTGAGGCATTGCGGAGCAGGTTACGGAAGGGCGCTCCGCCCCAGACGCCGCTCTGTGCACTGAGATCATCGAACTCGGGTATCTGATCGAGCGGGAACTGGCCTTCTACCACCACCAGGCCATCGTAATAAACCTTGAGCGGAGAAGCCAAAGGCTGGGTCAACGGCGCCAGGCTGATGAAATTACGCTGGGCATCGCCGCCCAGGCTGGCCTGGAAGGCAAAGAACTGCGGCGCGGTGGTCAACTCGACCACCCGGCTGGCCTTTTCGAGGGCGTTATAAGAATTGTAAGCCGGGGCGCTGGCGGTGACCGGGGCATCAGCCCACATCCAGGCGCCGACCGTGACCGTCTTGCCTTGCAGGCTGAGACCTTCCGGCAAGGCGATGAGCTGGTGGAGCTGGTGCTCATAGGTTGCGCTGCTGCCAGCCGGCAGGCTGAGCTGGAAGACCGCCCCGCCAAGCGGAGCCTGGGGTGTCTCGATACGGGTATTTTCGGCCTGGAACGTATTGCGGGCCCAGGTCGCCGCGTCGCCCCAGGACAGGGCAGCAGCAAGCAGGACCAACCCGCCGAGTAACCCGGCAGACCAGGCCAGCGGCCGCCGGCTGCCGCGCGTGAGGGCCAGGAGCAACGCCACAGGCAGCAAGGCCAGGGTGTACAGGGCGGTGATCTTGGTCAGGTAAGCCAGCCCAACTGCAGCAAGCGACCAGGCCAGGTTCCAGAAGGAGAAGGAGCGCTGGGCCAGGCGGACTGCACCCCACAAAAAGAGCGAAGAAACCGCCACCGCCCCGACATCGTTGTTGACCGCGGTCATCAAGTCGGCAAAGCCAGGCAGCAGGGCCAGGCTGAGCGGGACCATCCAGCGCAGCGGGTGACCAGGGCGGGTCAGCTCACAGGTAATCCCCCAGGCACAGAAAACAGTCAGGACGAAGAGCAGCAGCGAGGCCAGGCGGGCGGCGCGCAGGCCAGTGGTCACATCCTCTACCCCGGCCAGCTCAAGCAAGCGAAGCGGCAGGGACGCAAGCAGGTAGTAAGCCGGCGGCTCATCGAGCTGCGGGTAGCCTGGAACAGTCACCTGGGCATCCTGGGCGGGCAGGCCACTGGTGGTATCCGGGCCATAAAAGCGGTTCTGGACCATCGAAGTCACCACCGCCCGGCTGAACTCGGGATCAGAGTCGCCGGGGCGCGGCACGCGGTCGAGCTGCGCCGCCAGCCAGGCGACCTCAAAATGGGTCGGCTCGTCGTAGTGTTGCCAGGGCGGGACAAGAAAGACAAACACCAGGCCGTTGAGCAGCGCGGCCAACAGCAGCAGCCCGAGCAGGCCCCGTTCACTCAAACGCCGCCCGGCTGGGACGGTTTCCTGATTGGCAGTTGCCTGGCGCATCGAAACCTCTTAACTTTCTTTGGAGAGGTGCTGGATTTTTTCGAAGCCACGCTCGAGGATCTGGTCGATCTCGCGCCCGGTAGCCTGGTAATCGCCCAGCGGGCTGCCAACCGGGTCATCGATATTGTAGTGCTTACCGATCATCTCGCTGAGCAAAAAGACCCGCTCTTTCAAGTGCGGAAATTCGAGCCGGATGGCTTCCTTGTGGTTTTTCTCCATGGTCAAGACCAGGCGATACGACTCGACCAGCTCACGCGTGACCCGGCGGGAGGAATGATCGCTCAGGTCCATGCCGCGCTCATCCAGCACCAGCACCGTGTTGGTCGAGGCGGGCAAGCCATCATCGGCCCAGGTGCCAGCCGAAGCAATCCGCCAATCGGGGTTGTCCAGGCCGACGCGCAGGCGCAGCAGCCCTTCGGCCATCGGCGAGCGACATTGGTTGGCAGTACAGATAAACAGGACCGAATGCATAACAAGCTCCTTGGATGGATTGTTTCCCATTTCAGCGGACGTATTCCGCTGAAATGGGAAACAATCAATGATGAGTAAGCCAGGCCATTAACACCCGGGCGACGAAACGCGGGTTGCCAAGCACGTAACGCCGCCACTTACCGGCTGGATCCTGGACCAGACGCCAGAGCCACTCCAGGCCCAGGCGGTAAAGCAGGCCAGGGACGCGACGCTCGGCGCCAGCAGCGAAATCGAGCAGCGCCCCAACCCCCCACCAAACCCCAGCGGGCAGCGCTGCCTTCCACTTCGCGATCCACTGCTCCTGAAGCGGGGCGCCCAGCCCAACCAGAACGAATTGCGGCTGCAGGTGAGTAATCTCCTCTGCAATCATAGCCGGGCTACGCTGTTGGAAGAAGCCATCCACCGTG
>JAYRWF010000277.1:0-2420 GCA_041918195.1 Anaerolineales bacterium | reverse complement strand
GGGTGGCCAGAATCGGCTGTTGGGAAACCGAACAGCCGGTCGTCAAGATTACGATGAAGAGAAGCAAAACTAAAGCAATTTGTTTTGGCTGCATGATCGTCCCACCCGATCGTTGGATATTCCTGTCCCTATTTTACATCATATGAAATTGAAAAGATAGTATTATTTTGAGAATATTTGTGTATTCGAATGCAGTCCAGATCATTCTTCATGGGCGAATGGCGATTTCCTGGCGGGTTCGGAGGGCCTGGACTGCAGCAAAGGAGGCGCGAGTGACGCCGGCTAACTGGTTGAATGGAATGGGTGAAGGATCACCGGACAGCAAGGCTGCGGTAAAGGCCTGCCATTCGGCGGCATGGCCCTTATCCTGGCGAAGGCGGGAGCGCTGGACCTGGCGCTGCCCGTCGCGTGCCAGCTCCAGGCTGCGGAAATCATCCAGGACAGCGACCCGGCCGGCGCAGAAGACTTCGATGCGTTCCTTGGGAAAGGCTTTATCCCCATTGGCCAGGTAGCCGAGTGAGCCCAGGGAGCCATCCGGAAATTGAAAGTTGAGCAGCAGGTTGTCTTCGTGGTAGCGGCCTGAATCTGGCAAGCCCTGAGCGTTAACTGCAATCGGCGGTGCGCCGACCAGGAAGGTCAGGAAGTCGATGAAATGGCAGCCTTCACCAACCAACCGGCCGCCGCCCTGGTGGGGGTCGTGTACCCAGTGGGACAACGGAATGTAACCGGCATTGACCCGATAATGAGCAACAAGCGGTTCGGAGCGACCCGCCAGAAATTCGGCCAGGCGCACGGCCAGGGGGGCGAACCGGCGGTTAAAACCGACCATCAACTTGAGCTGGGCATTGGCTGGATCGAGGAGAGCGCTTTCGATTTCGGCCAGCTCGGCTTCGTTGAGCGCTAGCGGTTTCTCGCAGAAGATATGCTTGCCAGCCGCTAACCCGGCCAGCACCTGGCGGGCGTGGAGGTGGTGGCGGGTCAGGATGGCCAGGGTGTTAATCTGGGGGTCCTCCAGCAGGCGGTTTTCCTGGCTGTCTGCGTAGCGAAAGCCGAAGCGTTGGGCGGCGTATTGGGCGCTGGCGCCGGAAGCTGAAACTACCCCGACCAACTCAAGGCGGTCGATTTTCTTCAGGGCGGGCAGTAAGACAGCGGTAGCAAAATTACCAGCCCCCAGGACGCCCAGCCGAACGGCTGGCAGCGCCGAAGTCAGCTTGCCTGCTGGCTGGAGGTTGGGCATAAAAGGTTGGTTCGTAGCCGTCTCGACTGGTGGGTTTTCGATGGCTGGTGGGTAGGTGAGTAATACGCCCAGGAAAGGCTGCTGGAGTTTTCCGGTGATCAACTCATAGGCCTGTGGGGCTTGTTCAACAGGAAAACGATGGGTGATCAGGGCCGAAACCGGCAGCGCGCCGGAGGCCATCAATTCTACACAGGCTTCCAGGTTGCGACCTTCAGTCCAGCGCACGTACCCCAGGGGGTAATCCTGGCCGTTTTCCTCATAGGCCGGATCGTAACGGCCGGGTCCATAGGAACGTGAGTTCAGGAAAGTCAGCTCTTTTTCATAATAGATCTTGCGGGGAAGCTGCAGTCCGACTGCGCCGACAGCGACCACGCGCGCCCGGTCACGGGCGATCTGCCCGGCCAGCTCTACGGGATCAGCTGAGGGGGTGTCGGCGCAGATAAGAACCGCGTCGCAGCCGCGACCATGGGCAAAGGCAGCGCTGGCCTCCAGGGCCTGCTGGCGCAACACGGCAGTCGCCCCAAGCGAGGCAGCCAGCGTGGCGCGGCGCGGATCGAGGTCAATTCCTAGCACAGAGCAACCGGCTGCTCGAGCGATGCCAACTGTCAGCAGGCCGAGCAGGCCGAGTCCGATCACGGCGACCTTCTCGCCAAGTTGGGCCTGGGCCAGGCGAAAACCGTGCAAGGCAATCGCGGCCAGTGTTGTGAAGGCGGCTGATTCGAAATCCAGCGAGTCAGGCAGCGGGGCAAGTAAATTGCGCGGCACGCAGACATATTCGGCGTGCACAGCGTAACCACCGCCCGCGCAGGCAACGCGCTGGCCAACCTGGAAGCCTTCCATTCCTTCGCCGAGGGCGACGATTGTACCAGCCGAGGAATAGCCCAACGGCATGGGCTGGTCGAGCCGGTTGAAGGCAGCTTCGAGAGTGGTGAACAACCCTTCGCGGCGGGCTTTGTCGATCACCTGGCGAGCCAGGTCGGGTCGTGAGCGAACCTTGCCGACGAGGGATTTCTCGGCGAACTCGACCAGCATCCGTTCGGTGCCGGCTGAAACCAGCGAGGCCGAGGTGCGCACCAGCGCCTCGCCGGCCTGGGGGGCCGGAACGGGCACATCGACGACTTCGGTCACACCAGTGCGTAAGTTTTGTAAGACTTGTTTCATATTGATTGAATTTTCTGCCTAT
>JAYRWF010000276.1:0-1738 GCA_041918195.1 Anaerolineales bacterium | reverse complement strand
CGAGGAGAGGTGGGAGGTCTGGACGACCAGGAAGGGTTTCTGTGGTCCGGCCAGGGCCGCGGTAATCGTCTTCTCCAGGCGGGGAGTGGGGAAATCATCGCCCAACGCCAGGTACACCAGGGCGTGCCCGGACGGGTTGAAGGTTTTATCCAGCCCATAGGAGTGTACTGCCGCGCTGTTTGTCTTGCCCATCGGGTTGATTAAGCGAGCGCCGGTCGCTCGGGCCAATTCTTCCAATGCCTTCAGCTTACCATCCAATGCCTGGGTGATACCTTTACCGAAGATGATAACCGGACGCACGGCTGCACCGAGCTCTCGGCTGATCTCGACCAGGGTTTCAGCCGGTATTCCGGTCGCTTCGGCAGCCAGGCTAATGGCTTGCGGGTCGAGATCTTCTGCGCCATTCTTGTTATATCCCAGGTTGACCACGCCTGCGGTCAGTCCCTTCAGCAACTGGGCATCGCTGCCGGCTGCCGGATGGAGTGAAAATTGGGCGACCGAGTCCATCTGGTTTTCAAACGGATCGGCGACGATAATTCGGACGCCGTTCGGCCGGTTGCGCTTGACAAAGAAACCAGCTACCTGGTGGCTTTTGACCAGGTCAGCCCCGATCACGAAGACGCAATCGGCTTGCTTGAGATCTTCCAGGTCACCTAACAGGTTGGGATCCTCCAGGTTGGCCGCAGTCAGGTTTTCTTCGATATTGGCGACCGTCTTGGCGTGGAGATGATTTTCAAAGAGTTGCTTGAAAGCATAGATGTTTTCGGCTGGCAAGCGGGAAGAAACCAGCGCAGCGGAATTGTGGCCCGCTTGCTTGAGCTGGTTCGTGACAACTTCCAGGGCTTCGTCCCAGCTCACTGGAGCCAGGCCGCCAGCTTTGCGAACCATCGGGACGTTCAGTCGGTCCCGGTTATCCGAGAGGACCTGGTAACGGCCCAGCTCGCACAGCACACCCTGGTTGACAGGGGCATCGTAATCACCCAGGATGCGGATGATCCGGTTGTCACGCACCATCAAGGTGATCCCGCAGCCCACGCTGCAGCCAGTGCAGACGCTTTGTACTGCAACCGCGTCCTTTTCCAGGCCTTGGTAGGCGGAATTTCGCTCGATCAAAGCGCCGGTCGGGCATACCTGGACGCACGAGCCACAGCGGATACAGGAGCTTTCGCCCATTGGCAGGCCGTAATCTGCCGAGACCAGGGTACGGGCGCCGCGGTTTTCCATGTCGAGGGTGAAGTTGCCTGCCATGTTGGCGCAGGCGCGGATGCAGCGCCGGCACAGGATACAGCGGTTGTGATCAAAGACAAAATATGGATGGGAGGCGTCAACCGGGAATGGCGTCCAGTTCGGCGAGATCGGCCAGTGGGACATATCTTCGCCGTAGGCTGCATTCTGCAGCTCGCAGTCGCCGCCGGTCTTCTGGCAGAAGGGGCAGAAATGATTGCGTTCGCTGAACAGCATCGTCAGCACAAACTTGCGGATTGAGCGCAAGCGTTCCGTGTCGGTCGAAACAACCATGCCCGGATTGGCAGGCAGGGTGCAGGAAGCGATCGGGGTGCGAAAGCCCTGTACTTCGACCACGCACAGCCGGCAGCCGCCATAAGGTGGCAGGGAAGGGTGGTCGCACAAGGTTGGGATCGTGACGCCGGCTTTTTCAGCCGCGCGCAGCACGGTCGTCCCTTCAGGGACTTCGATAGTTTTTCCGTCAATGGTTAAGCTGATCATTAGGCACCTGTTT
>JAYRWF010000275.1:0-8675 GCA_041918195.1 Anaerolineales bacterium | reverse complement strand
GACAGGACTTCCAATGCCTGGTGATAATATTTCGAGATCTGATCAATCTCCAACCCTTCTTCATCGGCGGTATCACCCAGTTTGATATTAATTTTTGACAGAAAAAGCGGGTCCAATTTTAGCTCTTCCGCCATATCGAGCACAACATAGTAAGGATCAAAAGCTTTTTTATATTCACCCTGCTCGAAATAGGCATCGCCCAGGATCTCATAGAAAACAATCTCGCGCTCTTTCAGGCCACCCTGTCCCAGGCGAGCAACCACCTGTTCTTGGGCCAACACCTCCAGCCCTGCGATGCACCAGCGCCCTGCCTCTGCCCAATTGGCCTGGCTGAGTTCGTGTCGGGCAGCCTTTAGCGCGTAATCCATTGCATCCAGGTAGCGACTGGCTTCGCGTGAATGTTTGGCAATCAGACCCGCCTTGGCTGGGATCACCTGGTAGATGTCTTTAAAGAATTCGGCCAGGCGAGCATGCAGCAAGCGGCGATAGCCTTTACTTAATTGCTGAGTATAGATATATTCCTGAAAGAAAGGGTGGTGGAATTTATAGTAATCCATCCAGTACCCGGTGGAAAGCTCTACAGGTCCCAATTCATCAATAAACCGGTAGCTCTTTTCGAGTTGGTTCAGGATAAGGTAGATCTGTTCGATGTCTTTTCCACTGATACTTGCCAGGGTCTGGGCAGAAAATTCCTGACCATCCACGGATGCATAGAGCATTATTATCTGGAGCTCTTCGGGAAGGATGCGCAGGCGAGCTTCAACTACTTCCGTGATCGAGTGAAGGAATTGAAGCTCCAGTTGATCATCTTTTCCAGAAAACCCCCAGGTCAACAGTCCACTGGCCGATATCTTTGGTTGGATTTTGCCATCATTTTCCCAAAGGTTGCACAGCTCACTGATGAAGAGCGGCTGGCCGCCAGTAAAGCCCTGGATTTTATCAACCAAAGCGTCTGACAATCGGAGGCCAGGAAAGCGTTCCTGGACATATTCCCTGACTTGGATACCTTGTTCGAGGGTGATCTGCTGGCCATAGTGGTAACGTTCTATGCCAGAGACAATTTCTTGGAAAACATCGGCTTTGGCGTTGGTGACCTCTGCTGAAACCGTTCGGTAGGTTGTCAGGATCAGAATCGGTGCGTCTTCAAGATTCCGGAGCAAGTGATAAATCAACCGGGCGGAAGAAATGTCCGCCCAGTGCAGGTCATCAATGAAGATCACTACCACCCTCTTCGCAGCAATTTTTCGCAGCAAGTTTGAGAACTGCTCAAAGACACTGGTCTGGGAAAATATATTGGTACCCAACATCTGTCCGCCGGCTTCGATCGTTTTAACCGTCGCATCGGCTATACCCAGGGTGACGATATCCAACCAAGCTGGCGCAACTTGCTTAATAAAGCCCAGCCAATTCGAAGAGATAATCCGAAGCTTTAGGCTTTGATCGCCGAGCGATTGGGTGACCTTGGCAAACGGATACAGCCCATTCAGTTCTTCTTCAAGCGAACAAACCGCGCGGCCGATAATTGGCTTTTCCCGCTCTTTTACTTGGTCGTTGGTTTCCTTGTCCTGGATCTCTACCAAAAACCTTTCCACCAGGTAGGTTTTACCGGTGCCGAAATCTCCATTTACCAGGGCAATGCGCGGTTTTTTATGCCGGACAACATCCTGGTATAGGCTCCGGAGTTGACCTAATTCTCGATCCCTACCGATCAAGACGCCTTTCGAGCGGATATTTTCCTGGAACATGATTTAATTCTCCAAAATCAAGGCCAATTGTTAGTAGTCGAATTCAAGCGCCGGACGATATTCCCGCATTGCTGGGCCCGGCCCGACCTGGATGTTCATTCCAGTGTCCGAAACCCACCCAACCAGGTAGGCTTTGACATGACGATTCGAATAAGCATAATCGCCGCCGGCACGGCTGGAAACCAACCTGCAAAAACCTTCCAGATGGTTCAGAGCATTGGCCTTTGAACTCAGCAAGCGCTGTGTTCGTGAAAGCCTGCCTTGCAATAATCCGCGGGATGCCAGGTTTTCTTCCTCGTAATGTTGGGCCAGGCTGGATGCCGGATCGCTGACCAGGTTTACCTGGAAGGAATGAGCGCCTACCTGTTCGCTTAGCTCTGAGCAGAGGTGCTCAGCGGCCAGGAACTCAATTTTCCGGCCGTGCACCATTTTATCATCCCGAGACACGGTAGTGATCGCATAACCATCCAGGTAGGGTCCCAACTGGTGTACTACTGCTTCCAGGCTGCCATGCTGGCCAAGAACCAATGTCACCCAGCAGGCGATGTTGGCCAGGAGCGCACCCTCTACGACCATATCACGCATATACAGGAAATCCACCGCCTGAATGTAGCCATCCGATCGCCAGCTAAAGGCAGAACCGGGCAGCAAATCCGGGTAGATGAATGAAATAACCTCAGCATCAGCGGGCCCCCAGGGCGAGCGAAACCGCATCAGGCGCAGCTTATCGAAGCGCATACCCTCCAGGTCAGAGTCTTCTTCGGTATGCCAGAGGACGATGGAACCATCTCCCTGGCGACAGGTCCCGGTCTGGCAACCCAGGGCGTCATTCTGCAGCGCCAGACCCACCAGCAGCGCTATTTGATCAGCCAGCGAGCCGGCTGAGTTGGCGATTGCAGATTGTGCCAGAACAGCTCGGAGGTCGGTTCCTGCTGCCCATTGTTCAAGGCAACCCAGGTATGCCAGCAACGCCTGGCGGATCGGTAAATCCAACCTGTCAGATACAGTTTTTTCAACCAAAGTGTTCAACACCGCCTGGGCAATGCGGATCCGCTCAAGAAACCCTTCCGGCCCCCAGGATTCCAATTTGTGCTGTAAGATTCTCTTCACCTGCGACTTTACCGCTTGCCCAAGGGCAAAGTGGGCCGGCTCAAGATCCAACGCCCGGAAATCAAGCACATGGAACTTTGAAAACCTGTTTCGAGCGCTGGCTATTTCGTCAAGCGGAGAGAAATAGGTCATTCTGCATCCTTGAATGTCAAAGGCGGAAGATTTGGAACATAAATAGTATAATCCAGATTAATCCTCAGGCAAATCAGAAGTCTGACTTATTTAATTGGGTATTGGCAACAAATTTGCAACGAGGAGTAAAGTTTTTTGTTATCGGTTTGAAAAGGAATGGCATGCAGAAACCAGATGCTGAAACAGGTCAAGTGATTCTCACCCACCGGGGGCGTTCCTTCAGCCGTCGGGATTTATGGTGGCTGCTTCCCTGCCTGGTTTTTATCTGCGCTGGACTTGGACTGGGTCTTTATCAGATCGAGGAATTACGACCTCGCTACGGGCTGCTGGCTAGCTATTTACGAGTTGAAGCCTGGTTCTTGATGGCCTACTTTTTTCTGCTGATCCTGATAGCCGGTATTCTCTACCGGATGAGTACAGCGCGGAGATTTTTCACGATTCAGGAATATGGCCTGCGCTGGCGGGTCAGAGGGTTCCGGGTTCACCAGGCCAGTTTTGACCAAATATCTGGCATTGCTACAGCCGAGACTGAGCGTCGTTTCCTGGGTAAAGCAATCCAAACCGATTTTCAATCGGTGATCTATTTTAAAGATGGTCGGGTGGTTGAGCTTGATAACCAATTAGAGAACCTAGCGGAGCTGGTCAAAGCCATAAAAGGCCAGTTTTACCCAAAAATCTACCCCACCTTGTTACAAGAATTCAAGGCCGGCCGCCAACTTCAATTTGGTCCCCTGGCAGTACAAGATGGCTCGCTGAAGCTTGCCAAAGGGATTTCAGCGGCAACTTTCCTGGCGGAACCACCGAGGCCAAAGGGAATGAAAAGCGTGCCGTTCGCAGAAATCGCTAACCTGGCTGTTAATTCCGGATACCTGGTGGTGAAATCGGAAAATTCCAAGACCAAACGGATTCCGGTCTCTCAGATACCAAATTTTGAAATCCTGCTCAAACTCGTCGAGCAAAGGGTGAACGCATGAAATCACACCGCATCCTGATCGTATTCCTGGTCTTGACCTTATTCCTGGCAAGCGCTTGCGATTCAGCTGTGTTTCAAAGGCTTTCGGAAGTCTCAAGAACCCCTGAAAACCGCCCAGAACCCGAAAGAGTGGAAGAAGCGTCTATCGCCTTGCAACCTTCCAGCTCTGCGCCAGCCTTGCCAGTCGCTGAGGTCGATTTCAGAGTCGTGATTCCCGAGAACACCCCGACCACAGATTCCATTTACCTGACTTTATTGGATGAAGTGACTGGCCTGTACTTAAACGCTCGCAGCTACCCCTTGACATTGGATGCTGATTCTGGCGTCTTCTCGACCCAGCTCCAACTTCCGGTGGGCTCGATCGTCAGGTATCGCTACGAACGCCAGGGAGACCAGCTCCGGGTCGCCGAACATATCTCGGATGGCAGCCCGGTGCGCTACCGAATATTGGCTATTTTTGGACCAGCCAGCACGGAAGATGTGGTCAGCCGCTGGACAGACAGTGAGTACATGGCCCCCAGCGGGCGTATAGCCGGTCGGGCTACCGACGCGGCTACAGGACAAGCCATCCCGAATTTGCTGGTTAGCGCCGGCGGTGCGCAAGCCTTTACCACTTCGGATGGCTCGTTCCTGATTGAAGGACTGCCACCTGGGATCCACAACCTGGTCGGATACGCTCTAGATGGTTCTTACCGGGTTTTCCAACAAGGCGCTGAAGTAGCAGCCGACTCTACTACGCCGGCGCCAATCAGCCTGTTTCCTTCCTCCCTGGTGAACCTGACTTTTGAAGTCAGCGTCCCAGACAACACGCCACCGGAGATCGTTCCCATTCGGATGGCCGGCAACCTGTCCCAATTGGGTAACACATTTGGCACCCTGACCGGTGGAGTAAGCGTATTGGCTTCGCGGATGCCGGTTCTCACCCCGCTGGCCGATGGCCGTTACCAACTCAAGCTTCAACTGCCAGCCGGCGCATTTATCCAATATAAGTATACAATCGGAGATGGCTACTGGAACGCAGAACACGGGACTGACGGCGCTTTTATCTTACGCCAGCTAATCGTCCCCGACCAGGACACAACCATCCAGGATGTGGTGGCGACCTGGGAAACCAACCCTGGCGAGACCTTGACCTTCGATGTCACCGCGCCGGAGAACACCCCGGATGGCGATTTTGTGTCTATCCAGTTGAATCCATTATTTGGCTGGACAGAGCCGATCCCGATGTGGTCCCTGGGCGGAAATCGCTGGGCCTATGTCCTATACAGCCCGCTCAACTTGCCAGGCAACTTGAGCTATCGTTATTGCAGGAATAACCAGTGCGGGCAGGCTGACGATGTTGCCACACCTGGATTATACGGCCAGGGCAAGACGATCAACCTGGACCAGCTCCCCCAGCTGTTCAAGGAGAATATCTCCGGTTGGGTGGGATTGGACCAGGCCGTTGATCCGGCCTTGGTGGCAACTCCCGCTGTGTTACCCCGTAGCGCGGCCCTGGTTACTGGCGTTGAATTCTCGGCCGCTTTTCATCCCTCCTGGCAGCCATTGCTGCCCAAAGCCATTGAGAGGATTCAGACCATCGGCGCCAACTGGCTGGTTATTCAACCCACCTGGCAGGCCATGCGCGCCAACCCGCCGGTGTACGAATTAACCGCCGGAAGAGATCCAAACTGGTCGGAGTTGGTAAGTACAATAGAGACAGCCCACGAGCAAGGTTTGAAAGTAGCGTTGCGACCTTCGATCGCATTTCCGGGTGCGGCTCCAGCCTGTGAAATCACCCCCTGCCCGACCACCGCAGACCTGTGGTGGCAAGCGGCAACCCGTGACTATAGTTGGTGGTTTGTCTGGTTTGAGCATTACAAGAGCTTTCTGCTGCACCATGCTGACCTGGCGGCCCAGGCTGGCGTAGATACTTTAATCTTGGGCGGCGATTGGCTCAACCCTGCCTTGCCCAACGGGGTCCTGTTCGATGGGAGTCCTTCAGGGGTCCTATTGGAATCGGAAGACCTTTGGCGGAAGGTAATCAGCGAGGTGCGCCAGCATTACCCTGGACAATTAGCCTGGGGGATGGCATATCGTGAAGGGCAAATCTTGCCACCCTTCCTGGATGCGGTGGATCAGGTTTACCTGGATTGGCTGATCCCAGCTGCCAGCCCAGACGAAACACTGCCAGCCATCGAAGATCTCACCTTCTCACTCGGTCAGGTGTTGGACGGCCGGATTCTGGAAATTCAAACCGCAGCAGGCAAGCCTTTGATCCTGGTTACCCAGATCCCATCCGAGCATGGCCTCGAGTGGCAGAGGTTAGCGACCGGCGCGCTGCTTGAGGCGGTCAACCAACGGGATTGGATCGCCGGATTGGTTTCAGCGAATTATTACCCTCCTGCTCAATTACAGGACACTTCGAGCTCGGTCCACGGGAAACCTGCCGAAGCCGTATTGCAAGCCTGGTACCTGGCCTGGCAGTCCAGCCAACCCTGAGAGAGACGCCGAGCGCACAAATTAGCCTGTGGAAGCCAGCACGATCATTTTGATTTCAGCCGATATCGAATGGCGGGTGGTACGGGAATTATTCTCCACCGCCCGCCTGAATGATTCCCCTTTTGGAGAGTGGTTTTCCACCCACCGAGTTGAGGGCCAAATTCTTCCGGATGGTCAGTCATCAACAGGCGAAGTGATCTTTTTCCAGGGTGGTTGGGGAAAAATATCGGCTGCAGCATCTACCCAATATGTCATCGATCGTTGGCATCCCAATTTACTGGTGAACCTGGGCACTTGCGGTGGATTTGACGGCCTGGTCGAACGCGGCGAGGTCCTGCTGGTTGATAGAACCTTAATTTATGATTTGATTGAGCAAATGGGCGATGCACAAAGTGCAATCGATCACTACACCACATCCTTGGATCTAACATGGCTGGTTAGCGAGCCGCCGTCTGCGGTTAGGCGAAGCCTATTGGTCTCGGGTGATCGCGATTTACTAGCGTCGGAGATCGATCACCTGAAGGAAAGGTTTGGCGCGATTGCTGGCGACTGGGAATCGGGTGCAATTGCCTGGACGGCCAACCGGAATCATACGCCGATAATCATCCTGCGAGCAGTCACCGACCTGGTCAGCAGCCAGGGCGGTGAAGCATACGGCAGCCTGGAGTTTTTCAACCAGGCTGCCGGGGAAGCAATGAACCAGTTGCTCAAAAGCCTTCCAGACTGGCTAAGATTGTTTGACGCCAGGCAGAAAGAGTCTTAAGCCCAGTTAGCGTGCATCCAGTCGATCGTATCTCTCAAATTGACTGAATTTGCAAAATTGATCATATCTGGCACACGTCTGACATCATCTAGTGGAATGGACACACCCGGCGGGAATTTCGGCGCCAAGCGGTGGTAGTGGTTGCCCAGGATTTGTTTGCATTGAAAATCGGCAATCCCGTTCACCCCGTCCATCATGAGGCTGATCAACGGCTTAACCCATTGAGCATAGCCCCAGTCCAGGTTCTGACCTTTGATATAGGTCATTGAGGTTCCTGTACCCAAAGATAACAGAACAACTTCAGTTAGAGCCGGATTGAAATCATTGCGGGTGTCCTGGGTTTGCATCAGAGCGCACATGCTTGGGTTATTCGCAAATACCCCACCATCTACATATCCATCTACGGTTGGAAAGTACGTCGGTGCAGCGCTGGTGTATAAGGCGGCTTTATAGGCCAACACATCCTTATCATTATCTTTTCCTGGCACATTGTGAAAGATTTTTGGTTTCCAGGTTCGCTTGGCCGGGTCCGGATTCTCATTATCCAGATCGAAGGCAGTCACCAAAACATGGCCGGGTAGATCTCCTAGGGTGACATCCCCGATTACTTTCTTCAATTCTCGGGTCAATTTCCTATTATCGTATTCGGCTCCGACAATGGTCGCAAGGTCCACCAAGTCGTCCAGCCAGGAGTCGTCGAAAACATCTTTGCCTTTGGTTGAATAGAGCTCTCGCACCAGGTTAATGTCAATCCCTTTGGCAATCGCCAGGGCCAGGATTCCCCCGGTCGAAGTGCCAGCGACCAGATCAACCTGATCCAACCAATTCTCCAATCCTTGTTCTTTGGCGAGGTTCTGCATCATGATGATTGTAATCAAACCTCGGATACCCCCCCCATCTAATGCCAGCACGCGATACTTAGCCATAGTTACCTCCACTCCTGGGTGACTGTTATTGATTGGATAATAATCGGACAAAAATAATATACATTACAAACGATCAAATTGCAATAGGCAATTTCACATCATTTTTATCAGATTTATTCCGCCTCAAAAAAATTACGGATTTTGGAGTAAACTAATTTCAAGATCCATCATCAATCCTTGACACCAGGAGCGACAGTTGCAGCCCATTCTAAAAATCGACTTAACCCACCGGCGGGTGAACCGGGTTGAGATTCCCTTGGATTGGGAGAGAGCATACCTGGGTGGCGCTTCCCTGGCAGCCCGCTTGCTATACGAAAAACTGACCCCCGATCTGGAGCCACTGGCCGAAGAGGCGCCCGTGCTGTTTCTAAACGGTCCATTGAGTGGCACCGCTGGCCCGACCGTCGGCCGGTTTGTGATCTGCGGTCGTTCTCCAGCCACACACTTGTGGGCTGAGTCGAACTGCGGCGGATTTTGGGGCCCTGAGCTGCGTATGGCCGGCTTTGACGGCGTGTGGATCGAAGGGCGAGCGGAGCAGCCGGTTT
>JAYRWF010000274.1:0-1929 GCA_041918195.1 Anaerolineales bacterium | reverse complement strand
TTCTGGTAAGATTCGGCGCAGTCGAACAGGTGGGCAACCAGGATCCGGGCGAAGACGCTGAAGCTCTGCCTGGCAATCGGTGTTATGATGATGGTTAAAGGCCTGGGCGCGTTGATCGGAGGGTGGTAATACTTTCGCTGAGTGCTTACGATCGCACCCAAGCCGCGTGACTGCGTCGATCGAAATGGCTGGAAATGCGAAAGGGAAAAGCCGATGGATACTCAATCCTCCTGGTTGCGGATCAGTAAATGGCTCGCCCTGGTAATCCTCTCATTGGCCCTTGCCGGTTGCAGCACAGCTTCGCCAACGCCAACGGAACTGGCTACCCCCGAAAATTCCATAGCTTCGCCTGAACCAGGCGGCGGCATGATATCTGCGCGAATGCTGGTCGCGCCGGACGCCCTGATGGGACCCGGTCCTACGAGCTTCAACTGGAGTCCGAGCGGGGCAGTCCTGGCTTATCTGGAACCCCGCCCCGGCGGCGATGTCTTGATGGCGATTCAGGCGGCCAGCGGAGATAAGCGGGTCTTGCTTGACCCCGGCGACAACCCGGACGGGATCGACCTGAGCTCCGCCCAATGGGCGCCGCAAGGGGGCAGGATCTTACTTGCCGGCTCATCAGCGCTCTGGTTGCTCGATGAACAGACCGGCTCGCTTGAATCGCTCGCGGTGGGTAGCGCGGGCCAGACCGCCCTGACCTTCTCGCCGGACGGTACGCACATCGCCTATGTCCAGGATAATGATCTCTATACGCTGCGTATTGAGGATGGCTTAATAACTCGCCTGACCAACGATGGCAGCGAGACTATCTTCAATGGCGCTCTCGATTGGGTCTATAATGAGGAACTGGCCACGCGCTCATCCCAGGCAGCCTATGCCTGGTCGCCGGACGGGCAATGGCTGATTTATCTGCGCCTGGATGAAACGGAGGTCCAGAATCACCCGGTCGCCGATTACCGCAGCGTGCCGCCCACGATCAGCTACACTCGCTATCCTATTGCTGGTACTGCCAATCCTACGGCCTCCATTCACATGGTTAACCTGGCCAGCGGCGAGAGCTCGACGATCCCGCTTTCTCCGGAAGTTGAATACATCCTGCCGTTTTTTAGCTGGTTTCCCGATTCGCAGGAAGCGGTCTATGTCAGCGAAAATCGCGCCCACACCCGGCTGGAATTGACAGCCTGGAATCCGACAAAAAAGGAAGGGCGCACGATTGTCCAGGAGACAGATCCGGCCTGGATCAACGAGAATTCTTATGCCGCCCCGATCTTCTTGGGAGATGGGAGTCAATTCCTGTGGTTATCTGAGCGAGATGGATTTATGCATCTCTACCTGTACTCGGCCTCCGGGCAGCTGATCCGCCAGGTCACCCAGGGCGAGTGGATGATTGACACCCCCGCCTGGAACCTGCTGATCCCAGGTCGCCCGGTGTATGTCGACCCGGCGGGCGAGTGGGCGTATTTCTCCGGGACGAAGAATGGTCCTCTGGAACGCCAGATTTACCGGGCCAAAATCGCCAGCGGCGAATTGGAACAGGTGACCCAGCCGGCCGGATTCCATTTTGGCGCGCTTTCGAGTGACGGCCAGTACCTGGTCGACCAGTTTTCCGACATCTCAACCCCGCCGGTCACCACGATCCTCAAAGCGGATGGGACACCGGTTGGCGTGCTTGGGAAGTGCGCCGGCCCGACGATGAGCTTGCCGGCCGTTAAGCGCGAATTTGTCACCCTCAAGGCCCAGGATGGGGTCGAATTGTACGCCCAGATGGTCAAACCCGAGGACTTTGATCCCGCCAGGAAGTATCCGGTGATCGTTCATTGGTATGCCGGGCCGACATTACAACTGGTATCCAATCGTTACGGCAAAACCAACCTGTTTAACCATATCGAACGCGACATCTTGTATACCCAGGCGGGGTTCATCGTCTGG
>JAYRWF010000273.1:0-14229 GCA_041918195.1 Anaerolineales bacterium | reverse complement strand
GCGTGATCTACACCGTCCGCGAAGCCCTGAATCACCTCAAGATGGACCCAACCAAATCCGTAGCTGCGATCCAGGGATTTGGCAACGTATCCCAGTATGCCGCGATCGGTTTCACCGAGCTGCTGGGCGGAAAAGTGGCTTGCGTTTCTTACTGGGACCGCAGCGACCGCCTGCCGTACACCGTCAGCCATCCGGATGGAATCAACCCGCGCTTCCTACAGTCGATTACAGACCAGTATGGTTCGATTGACAAGAATAAAGCAATTGCAGCCGGCTACAAGATCGAAGACGCCGAGGCCTGGATCAGCAAGGATGTCGATATCCTGATCCCTGGCGCCCTCGAAGGCCAGATCAACGCCGAAACGGTTAAGAAGATCAGCAGCCGGGTACGCCTGGTGGCGGAAGGCGCTAATGGCCCGACCACGCCGGAAGCGGACGAAGTCCTCAAGCAGAACGGCGTCTTCGTCATCCCCGACTTCTTGTGCAACGCCGGCGGTGTGACGGTTTCTTACTTCGAGAGCGTCCAGAATGATATGAACTATTACTGGACCCGCAACGAAGCCCTGGAGCGCCTGGATACCAAGATTACCAATGCCTTCAACAGTGTCCTGGAAATGTCCGAGAGCGAAAAGGTCTTCATGCGCGACGCCGCCTACATGGTTGCGATCGGTCGCGTGGTCAAGGCAATGGAGTTGCGCGGCTGGATTTAAGCCAACCTGCTGGCTCTAAAATATCTTTGATCGAACAGGTGGTTGGGCGCTGCTCGGCCACCTGTTCGATTTAAGAGTTACCTGGTTGGATTGCTTTTCCAGGGTTGTTACTATACAATATCCTATATGTCCAATCGATTCTCCCTTAAACAAGATCGGTTTTTGCTGGCTATCTTGCTGTCTTTGGCCGGGCTGGTGGTCTCAGCGATTGTGCTTTTTTATGTGCGATCTGGCGAGCAGGAATATGGTCCAGCCGATACCCCCGAAGGGGTCGTGCGAAACTACATTCTCGCCCTCCAAAAGGGGGATTACCCAACCGCCTACAGCCTGTTGGCTCTGGATGTAAATCTACCCGGCCTTGAGGAATTTGAAAATGGGTTGCTGGCACAGAGACAAGCCTTCGACACGCTCAGCGTCCGCCTGGGTGCTACCGCGCAAACCGGACAAACGGCTTTGGTCCGGTTAATTGTCCTGCACACTTCTGGTGGACCATTTCAGGATACTTGGCAAGACGAGACCAGCGTCACGTTGCGCCTGGATGCAACCGGTAACTGGAAAATCATAACAGCTCCCTGGCCATTCTGGGCGCCGGTCCTGGATAAGGTAATTACCCCGATTCAGTGAGCCTGGAGGCCATCATGCAAACAATTCGCCGACTGTATTTTTACACCGTTGCATTGGTCAGCCTGGAGGTGGTGCTGTGGGGGAGCATTGGGCTGCTGCGTTCTTTCTTCAGTGGGCAGGAAATCGGCGGGGGCGGTGTTGAGCGCCTGGCCAGCGCCCTGGCGCTCATCTTGGTGGGGGTTCCTGTATTCCTGATCCATTGGGGCGCAGTGCAGCGCAGCCTGTCGCGTGATCTGGAGGAACGATCCGCCCGCTTGCGGGCCGTTTTCTTGTATGGAACGCTCTTGGCAACCTTAGTCCCGGTTGCGCAAAATATCCTGGCGTTGATCAACCGGGCTTTGTTTGGCTTGCTCAACTTGGACCCGCTGCGCATGGTCATCGGCGGCGGGCAGGACTGGGCGGATAACCTGGTTGCCATCCTGGCCAACCTGGCGGCGGGTTTCTATTTTGCCAGGATTGTGAAGGCGGATTGGCAATCCAATCCCAACGGCGACGATTATCCCGATGTTCGCCGGCTTTACCGCTTGATCTGGTTGCTCTACGGACTGGTCTTCGTCGCGGCAGGCCTGGGGCAGATTGTATTTTTCCTATTGAGTGTTTGGGGAGTGATCGGCAACGCCCTGCCAGTTCAGTTGGCTAACGGCCTGGCTTTTCTGCTGGTTGGCACGCCGCTCTGGCTGGCAGTCAGCCGCGATGTTCAACGCGCCCAGGCCGAGCCGGCTGAGCGCGATTCGATCATGCGCCTGACCTTTTTATACCTCCTGGTGTTGATCAGCGTGATCGGGACGCTGGCAGCTACCGGGCAGGCGATCTATGAGATCCTGCGAGCAGTACTCGGCAGTGGCGTGGATGGGGTTGAGCTGCTTGGCGACCTGGCCCTGCCATTTTCGACCTTCATTCCCTTCGGTTTAATCTGGTTCTATTATGGGCGCAGCCTGGAGGTGGTTCTAGGCGCCGCGCCTGCATCGGCTGCTCATAATGGGGCGGCAGAGGAACCGCTCGGTGGAAAGTTTGATCTGCGCCGGGCTGACTTGCGCCGCCTGTTTGGATATCTCCTGGCAGCCTTGGGATTAGGTGCAGCCTTTAGCGGTCTGCAAGCATTATTGAGCAGCCTGCTTGAATTGGGGGTGGGTTCTGGTAGCCTGGGATTGGGAGGGCTACGCAACCATTTGGCCGGTGCAATTGCAGCGCTCCTGGTGGGCTCACCGGTCTGGATTAACTACTGGCGGCCGGCGATGAAGGAAGCCGGGATGGATAGTGAAGCTGGCGATTTAGCCCGGCGCTCCATAATCCGGCGCAGCTACCTGTACCTGGCTTTGTTTGTCGGTGTTCTTGGGGTGATGTTCAGCGCCGGAGCCTTGCTTTACCAACTGATCCGCAGCTTGCTGGGCGACCCAGCCGATAACTTACTGCTGATCGTGCTGCAGCAGCTCACAACATTATTGCTGTTTGGCGCCCTGCTTGGTTACCACTGGTTCTGCCTGCGGGCGGATAACCGGCTGGCTGAGCAAAGCCTGGCCCGACGGTATGCCCAGTACCCGGTCTTAGTTCTGGCCCCGGACGAGAGCGAGTTTGGCGCGCTGCTCTCCCAGGCGATCCAGAAGCAAGCGCCGGGGCTGCCAGTCGCGGTTCACCCACTTAGCCAGGGCGTCCCCGATGCCAGCCTGTCGGCTGCCCGAGCTGTGATCCTGACCGCCGAGATGGTCAGCCGGCCCAGCGAAGCGCTGCGATTGTGGCTGCAAGGGTATGCTGGAGAGCGCCTGGTCCTGGCTGAACCGGCGAAAAACTGGTATTGGTTTCCCGCCGGCCCCAATTCCATTCCAAGCATGGCGCGCCAGGCTGCCCAGGTGGTTGCCCGGTTGGCGGAAGGCGAAGCGGTCGCGATGCGCCGAGAAAGCCCGGCCTGGCAGCCGGTGGTGTATGTGATGGCGGCCTTGTTTTCAATTCAGTTGATCCTCGGCCTGCTGATTTTCATCGTCTCCAGCCTGTTTCAATAAATTGCCCATCGCGAAACTAGCTCTTTCAACCGCCTTCGCCTTCAGTTAACTGGTAAAACTGGCGCTCTCGTTGTATACTCAGGTCAGAATATTCGCCGGCTGAAATGATCCCATCCATCACGGCTTAACTTTTGTTTGCTGAGGAGAGGCCTTATGAAAGTCACTGTTTTACAAGAAAACCTGGCGCGCGGGTTGAGTATTGTCTCGCGGGCAGTCTCACCACGCAGCACCTTGCCGGTCCTGGCGAACGTGCTGATTGCTACCGATGAAGGCCGCCTGCGCCTTTCGGCCACCAATCTTGAGTTAGGGATCACCTGTTGGATTGGCGCAAAGGTGGAAGAAGAAGGCTCGACCACGGTTCCGGCGCGCACTTTTACGGACCTGGTGGGCACCCTGGCGGATAAACAGGTCGATATGAGCTTGAATGTTCGCACCCAGAGCCTGAACATCCGCTCGGGCGCTTCGACCACCGATTTGAAATGCATCGATTCGCAAGAGTTTCCGATCATGCCAGTGGTTGACTTGAGCAAGGGATTGCAGATCAACGTGGTGGATTTGAAAGACATGATCCAACAGGTGGTTTTTGCCGCCTCTGACGACCAGGCCCGGCCGGTCTTGACCGGGGTCTACGTCAAAGTCAAGGACAAAAAGGTGGTCATGGCGGCTGCCGATGGCTTCCGGCTGGCTGTCCGCAAGGCAAACCTGTCCGCGCCAACCGAACATGACATTACCGCGATCATCCCGGCACGGGCGATGGCGGAGTTGGCCCGGATCGCCACGGATGGCGACCAGATGGTGACAATGGTGCTGCCGCCTGGCCGGGGACAAGTGATTTTCCGCCTGCGCGATGTCGAGCTGGTCTCCCAGTTAATTGATGGCGTCTTCCCGGATTACGAGCAGATCATCCCGCGGCGCTGCGATACCCGGGCAGTGCTCTCGACCTCGGCATTTTTGAAAGCGATTAAACAGGCGGAAATCTTCGCCCGGGAGGGCTCGTATATCGCCCGGATCAATATGAAATCGGGTGGAGAGCTGAATCCGGGGCAGGTTGAGATTTCGGGTCAATCCGATGAGACCGGCTCTAACCAGAACCAGGTGGACGCCACGATTGAAGGGCCGCACTTGCTGATTGCCTTCAATGTTCGTTTCTTGCGCGAAGTATTGGATGTGATCAAGACGCCTAACGTGGCCCTGGAGACCACTTCCGAAACCAGCCCGGGGGTGATCGTGCCAGTGGGGGGGCAAGCCTCGGATGGCGAGTACCTGCATGTTATCATGCCCATGCACCTGGGCAGCTAAACTGAACGCCCGAATTCTCCTTGCGCGGCTGGCGGTTTCGGCCGCGCAAGGCTACTTTTAACCGTAAAATTGTATGGCTCTTCCTTCGGCACCTTCAGATCGAACCCTGCACATTTATCTTTCCCTGGCCCAGTATCCTATCCTGAGCACACAAATTCGCGCCCGGATGCGGCGAGAGATTTTTAACCGCGGGGTGATCTCACAGCAGGCGTTTGAGGCGGAGGTGCGTGAGAAAGCCATTCGCTCCCAGGCCCAGGAAGGGTTGCACGATCCTTTCCTGGAAGAGCCAGCGGATGTTTGGGATATTCGCCTGACGCGCCTGCGCGATCACCTGACCGATTTTTACTTTGCCTATAATCTGCCATTTGACCTGTTTGAAAAAATCGTCCGTGAGACCCTGGGCGAGCGCGGTGCGCCTTCACTTGATCTGAGTATGACTTTCAACCCAGAGCTTGCGCCCCAAACCATGCTCTTTGACCAGGCTTTTGCGATTGAGCGGATGCCGAAGGCCGAACGCGCCCATCTCGATGCACGCCTGCAAGAGATCAAGGTGGTGCTGATCCGTACGTTGATCAGTGACCAACTGGCATATGTGAAGATCGCCAAGGATTGGTTCACCATTGCGGATTTGGCGCGCATTCGCAACAGCAAGATCGGCCATGGGAAAATTGGCGGTAAGGCAGCTGGTATGTTGCTGGCGGCAAGGATTTTGAACGAGCTTGGCGACGATCAAATTTCCAGCAGCCTGAGCATTCCAGAGTCCTTTTTTGTCGGCGCAGACATGATGTATACCTTCATGGCGTTGAACGGGCTGCTGCATTGGGGCGACCAGAAGTATAAGTTGGAAGACCAGATCCGGGCCGAATATCCCAAAATCCAGGAAGATTTCGAAGAAGGCATCTTCCCACCGGATATTATGGAGAAATTCCGCGCCTTGCTGGACCAGGTCGGGAATAAACCCCTGATTGTGCGTTCTTCAAGCCTATTGGAAGATAACTTTGGGACTTCGTTTGCTGGGAAGTATGATTCATATTTTTGCCCCAACCAGGCCAGTATGGAAGAGAACCTGCGCGCGCTGGCCCAGACGATTGCCCGGATTTATGCCAGCATCTTAAATCCTGATGCCCTGCTTTACCGGCGGGCCAAAGGTTTGCAAGATTATGACGAGCGCATGGCCATCTTGATCCAGGTGGTGGAGGGCGAACCGTACGGGAAGTTTTATCTGCCGCATGCTGCCGGGGTGGCATTCAGTCGCAACCTGTACCGCTGGTCGCCGCAGATCCGCCGCGAGGACGGCTTTGTGCGTCTGGTATGGGGATTGGGGACGCGCGCTGTTGATCGGGTCGGTAATGATTATCCCCGCCTGGTGGCGTTGAGTCACCCCCTACTCCATCCTGAAGCTTCTCCCAAGGAAATTCGGCGCTACTCGCAGCAGTACGTCGACCTGATCGACCTGGAGCAAAACGAGTTCCGCTCGCTGCCGGTGTCCGAAGTTCTCCAGCCGCGCTACCCGCTGCTGCGCTATATTGCTCAGATGGATCAAGGCGATTACCTGACCGCGGTGCGAATTATGCCCGGTGAAGGGAATAAACACAAACTGGTGCTGACCTTTGATGAGCTGCTGCGCCGGACACCGGCTGCACAGTTGTTGAGCCGGATGCTGCAGATTTTGGAGAAGCAGTATCACGCCCCGGTAGATACCGAATTCACTCTGCACATTCCGGATCCAACTATCCCGCAGCCTTCCGTGCAGGTTACGATTCTGCAATGCCGGCCGCAGAGCTACTTGCAAGAGAACGAAGCTCGCCTACCTGCCAAGCTGCCTGATGGGGATATTGTTTTCGCCACCCGGCGAATGGCGCCGCGCGGCCGGGTTGACCAGATCGAATATGTGCTTTTTGTTGCCCCGGAAGACTATTTCGCCCTACCAACCTCAGCGGCGCGCGCCGAGCTGGGCCGGACGATCGGCCGCCTGAACAATGCCCTGGCTGGGAAGGTGTTTATTTGCGTTGGGCCAGGCCGCTGGGGAACTTCCAACCCCGAACTGGGCGTGCGGATCGGTTACGCCGATATTTACCGGACCAGGGCGCTGGTTGAGTTGGCTGGCCGCGGGATCGGCGCAGCGCCGGAGGCCTCCTTCGGCACCCACTTTTTCCAGGACCTGGTGGAATCAAATATCTTTCCGCTGGCAATTTACTTCGATGATGAGGATTTCGCATTCAGCCATGCTTTTTTCTACCAGACGCCGAACTGCCTGGCCGATTTCCTGCCTGAGGATCAGAACCTGCCGGCCTGCTTGCGGCTGATCCGGGTGGCTGATTTCCGTCCCAATACCCGCCTGTCCTTGGTGATGGATGACGAGCAGGGTAAAAGCGTAGCTTTTCTGGAGCCGCTATGAAAAAATTTGTTGCTGTAGCCGGAAATATTGGTGTAGGAAAATCGACTCTGGTGACCATGCTGTGCCGCCGGCTAAACTGGCAGCCATTTTACGAGCCGCAGGATGAAAATCCTTACCTGGCCGACTTTTACCAGGACATGCGCACCTGGGCATTTCATTCCCAGGTCTTCTTTCTCACCCGCCGTTTACGGATGCACCGCCAACTGATCGACCACCCCACCTCAGCCATCCAGGATCGCAGTGTCTATGAAGACGCTGAGGTCTTTGCCCGTAACTTGTACTTGCAGGGCCAACTTAACGAGCGCGATTATGGCTCGTACCGGGATCTTTACCAGGTGCTGGTCGATTTCTTGCCCCCGCCCGACCTGGTGGTCTACCTGCGCGCGCCGGTGGCAACCCTGGTCGAGCGGATCCAGCAGCGCGGCCGGGTATACGAACGACAGATTACAGCCGAGTATCTTGGCCGGTTGAATGAGTTGTATGAAGACTGGATCAACCATTTCGCCTTGTGCCCGGTCTTGACCGTCCCGGCAGATGAGTTGAACTACGTGATCCATCCTGGTCACCTTAATTTGGTTGCCCAAAAGATCCAGGAAAAGCTAACCGGTAAAGACCTGGTGATTTTTGCTCCCGATGAGGTGGAGAATAGCCGTTAAGCAGAACCAAAACTTGTCCAGGTGTCTGGAATGAACGCTGCCTCGCGCCCGACCCAAATGCGCAACGGGCGGTTCAAAATAATCCAGCCGCTCAGCAAGGGCGGCATGGGCGCGCTCTACCTGGCCAACGAAACTATCGCCACCGGTGCTCGTAAGGTGGTGATCAAGGAGATGTTGGAGTATTATGACTCCAAGGATCCGCAAGGCCAGTCCAAGGCGCAGCGTCGCTTCGAGGCCGAAGCGATCACCCTGGCCAACCTGAGCATCCCCGGCATCCCGCAGGTCTTTGATTATTTCACCGAGGGTGGGCGGCATTATATCGTCATGCAGTTTATTGAGGGTGTAAATCTCGAGCAAGGCTTGTCCCGGATCGATGAAAAAGGTAATCCGCGCAAAGGCAAGCCTTACTCGATCGATGATGTCCGCCGCTGGGGGATTGACGTGGCGAAATTATTGGAAAGCCTGGCCCAGCAGAACGTAATCCACATGGATATTAAACCAGCCAACTTGATCCTGGACAAATCTGGGACCGTCTGGCTAGTCGATTTTGGAACCTCCAAAGCGCCACGCATCGCCGTCTCTGGCACTGCCGGGGGTGGACCGACGGGTTTGCAAAAATCGAGCATTTACGGCACGTTGGGCTACGCAGCCCCAGAACAAGCCGCAGGCAAGCCTGAGAGCCGCTCGGATGTGTACGCCCTGGCATCGACGCTGTATCATCTGGCAACGGACGATGACCCAGGGACGCATCCCGGGAAATTCCCGCAACTCGATCGGCTGCCAGGTGATTTTTCGGCGGCTTTACGGCGAGCCTTGTCTCCCGATGTCCGCCAGCGACCGGCGGCGCGTGAATTTGGCCGGGCGCTCGAAGCAAGGGCAACCCGTGCGATTGGTTTTCACTGGCAGGATGGCGCGATCAGCCAGGACCCGAACGACCTGGTAGCGGCAGCCAGCCAACGCTGGGAGGAGGCCAGGGCGTATTTTGCGAACCAATCGTTGGAAAGCTGGCTGCAAGATATGCACCGCCATGACCTGGCCGGTCGCCTGGCGCAAATCAAGAGCCAGGTTCGGGACCCTGACCTGGGGTTGGATGCCTTCCTGCGTTTTCTCAACCCGAACCTTCCACCAGCGATTTTACAGGTCCCGCAGACTGTCCTGGAAGTGGGCGAGCTGCCCTGGGGCACCCAAAGGGTGATCGACCTGGAAGTGCTGAACAGCGGGGCGGGGGCGCTGCTGGTCCGGCCGCAACATTTATCTCCTGGGATTAAGGCTGTCCCCGATTCCCTGGCGGTACACCGCCGGCAAATCCTGAAGCTGGTGATTGATACCAACCAGCTTACCCCCTCGCTGAAACCGCAGCTCATCCCCTTTACCCTGGATGCTGGCTCGGCCGGCGCCGTCCGCCTGCGCATCCGGGTGCTGGTGCCAGCTCCGCTGCTGGAAATCGAACCGCCGGAGCTGGATTTAGGCTCTGTTGCCAGGGGAATGGCGGTCGAAGCATTTTTCTTGGTGCGGAATGCTGGAAACAGCGCCTTTCGCTGCGAGGTTAGCAGCCAGATCCGGAATTCTGGGGTAAACCCGGCGGTTTTCAACTGCCCGCCAGGGATGGAGCAAGAAGTGACCCTGGTGGTGGATACCCGCCAGTATTCAATCGGGCGCGTCAGCAGCATCACCCAGGTCCAGGCTAAGGCCGGCGGCTGGCAGGATATTCGGAAAATTCCAACCCAGATTGATGTCTCTCTATTCAAAACGGCTTTTCGGGCGATTGGACCGCTGTTGCCCTGGATCATCCTTAGCGGATCGCTGGGAGCCTTTTTGGGATGGACATTGCTGTCTTTGATTGGAGGGGTGGAAGGGCAGGTAGCTACGCCATTAGGCGGCGGCCTGATTGGTGGGCTGCTGGGGGTCGCGCTTTGCCTGATCCCGGCGGCTCCCCTGGGTGCGATGGGCTGGCTAGGCTTCCCTGCCGGGCGGTTGGGGTTGCGCTATGCCGCTTTGCTGGGCGGTCTATGCGGGCTGGCGGCCGGCGGCCTGGTTGGGCTGCTCGTCGGGTGGATTGGGGCCGGGATCGGCGTGTTTGGCGCGATTACAGGCGGGGTTTCTACCGCCGCGTTGGGCGTAATCCTGCAGCGCCGGCTACACTTTTAGGCCGGTGGGCCGAGCAAATCCGCCAGTTTCTTCATGTGCCTGGCATGCACCAGGGCGATAACTTCATCGACTGGCTGCAGGACGGTATCCCCGTGCGGTACGATCAGATCGCCTTTGCGTAGGATAGCGACGAAAACACACTCGGGCGGCAGGGAGATCTCGCGCAAGGCCTTACCAGCCACGATGGCCTGGGGGTGGACTTTCTCCTCAACCACCGAGTACTCGCCCTTACGTAATTTTAGCAAAGTCATCATATCGCCTAGTGACATTTCTTCGGCGACCATTTTTGCCAGGATGTCGGTCTGGTTGAGCGCCACGTCTACGCCCATTTCGGTATTGAAGAGCCAGGCATTTTTGGGGTTGTTCACCCGGGCGATAATACGCGGGACATGGAACTCAAAGCGCGCCAGGGTGGTAATCACCAGGTTGTCTTCATCGTCGCCAGTCACCGCGGCCAGGACCTGGGCTTTTCCAATCTGAGCCGCCTCCAGGACGGCCGGAGAGCTACCATCGCCGGGAACGATCGCGCTAGGCGGGAGCTCACCTGCCAGGCGCTCCAGGATCGCGGCCCGGTTTTCGATTACCTTCACCTGGTGTCCCTCGCTTAGCAGAGTTTTCGCCAGTTGCATACCAGTCCGCCCACCGCCGACAATAATGACAAACATGTTGTTCTCCCTCCGCTTAACCTAGCAAGTCTTCCAGGCGATGCATGGCTGAAGCCAGGACCACCAGGTGCAGCAAATCGCCGGCCCGCAGCTCTGTGCCCAGCATGGGCAGGAACGCCCGGCTCTGGCGGGTGATCGCGACCACGGAGATTTCCCCCGCAATAATCAGGTCTCTGACCATCCGCCCGACCAGGTGGTAAGGGGCCTCGATTTCCAGCAAATGAACGTCGCCGTTGCCAAATGAACGCACCGGATCGAGCTCGGAATGCATGATCAGCTCGTGAATGCGCTCGGCGCCCCAGGTGGTGGATGAAATCGTCATCAGGCCCAGGCGGCGATAGATTTCCGCCTTGCGCGGGTCGAACAGGCGCGCCACTACGCGCGGGACGTGAAAGACATTCCGGGCAATTCGTGCGGCGATGATATTGGCCGTATCTGACGCGCTGGTAGCTGCGAACGCATCCGCCTGTTCAATCCCGGCTGAGAGCAGGATATCGCGATCGAAGCCGATTCCTTTGACGCGCTTACCGCGAAAGCCAGGCCCCAGGCGGGCCAGCGCCTCGCCATCCTGGTCGATCACCACCACCTCATGTCCCTCTTCGGACATCAGCATACTGACTTGCTCGCCTACCCGGCCACACCCCATGATAATGACTTTCATACGCGCGAACCTCCCCAATCAGATAAATAACGGCCCAGGTTTATTTTAATCAAGTTTTTCCAAAGCTTTGGCATGGTTTTTCTCCCAAGAAGTGGATCAAAGCTGCTCGTTTCAGGCTGGAGGCTGGATTGCCAGCTGCGCTCTTCGCCTGCGGCGCAGCAAGCTTTTCCGAACCCAGTCCAGGGCGTAAATAATGACCGCATAGGGAGCCAGGCCCAGCCAAAACAGCGGTGGCAGTGGCGCCAGGCCGAAGAACTGGTTTAGCGGCGAGTAGATCAGGAGCAGGGCGATTAATAACTCGGCCAGGATGCCCAGGAGCAAAGCCCGATTGCTCAACCAACCGAGCCAGCGGCCGCGCGCTCGTTCGCTGCGGGCGGCAAAGGCATTCCCTATCTGGGCGGTCACAACCCCGGCGAAAAATACCGTCGCGGCCAGGTTTTGGATCTCGCCAACCGGGACATCGAACAGTTTGGGAAAAGGAATCTGAGCCAGGGTGGGGATACCGAGAAGTGCGATATGGTCCGAGAAGCCGAAGGCAGCGATATACCCGGCATAACACAGCCCAGCTTCGATAAGCCCCAGCCAGAGAAAAGCGCGTGCCAGCAAGCTCGAATCGAGCAGCGGTTCGCTGTGTTTGCGCGCCGGGCGGCGCATCACCCCTGGCTCGGGTTTCTCGGCGCCCAGGGCCAGGGCTGGGAAAAGATCTGTCCCCAGGTCAATTGCCAGGATCTGCAGCACCGTCCAGGAGAAGCGGATGGCCCCCGAAGCAGTCAGCAGGAAGGGTAGGATTTCGGGGACATTGCTGGAAAAGATGTAGGTAATGAACTTGTGTAAATTCTCGACGATCGCTCGTCCTTCGGCAATCGCCCTGGCAATGGCTGCGAAGTTATCGGTAGTCAGGATAACATCGGCAGCTTCCTTGGCAACATCGGTGCCGACCTGGCCCATCGAGATCCCGACATCGGCTTTGCGCAGCGCCGGGGCATCATTGACGCCATCTCCGGTGACGGCGACGATGTGGCCCTGGGCCTGGAAGGCCGCCACCAGGCGTAGCTTGTTTTCAGGCGCCATGCGGGCAAAGATGACTTCTTTTTCGAGCAAGGCCTTGAGCTCAAAATCATCCAACTGGTCCAGCTCCGCGCCGGTCAAGATGATCGGGGTATTGGTTCTCAGGAGCCCGACGCGGCGCGCCAACGATTCGGCAGTCAGGCCATAATCGCCGGTGATCATCACCAGCCGTACGTTAGCCTGGTGCAGGTTTTTAACGGCCCGGGCGACTTCTGGACGGGGTGGATCCAGCATTGCCATCAGGCCCAGGAAAGTCAGCTCGCTCTCAACCCGTTCCATGGTATAGGTTGGGCCGCTGCCAGCCGGGCGGGTGGCGCTGCGCTCAGGCAGGTTGCGTTGGGCCAGGGCCAGGACGCGCAGTGCGCTACTCGAGTATTCGTCAATGGCCTGGATGATTTTGGCTCGCCACTCGGCATCGAGCGGGATTACCTGGCCATCGACTCGGAGTTGGGTGCAGAGCTGGAGGATCTCGCGCGGGGCGCCCTTTACGAAGACAATTCGCCCTTGCCCAGGAGCTTGTTCCTCCAATGGCAAACGATGGACGGTACTCATCCGCTTGCGCCGGGCATCAAATGGGATTTCGTGCAGGCGCGGATAACGTTCGTTACACTGCTTTTCGTCCAGCCCGCATTTCATCGCGGCTACTTTTAACGCAGCCTCGGTTTGGTCACCCAGGCAGGACCAGCCGGGCTTTTCGATTGAGGGGGGCAGGATCCTGGCATTATTACTCAGTAAAGCAGCGGTCATGAGCTGGCGCAAGTCCTGGCTGGCCTGTAGTGTAGCCGGTGTGGGATCTAGCTCGCCGACAGGCTCGTAACCTGCGCCGCTGACCGAAAGGTTCTGCCCACCCACCCAGATCGCCCGCACGGTCATCTGGTTTTGGGTCAGGGTGCCGCTTTTATCGGTGGCAATCAGCGAGACATTTCCCAGCGTCTCGATGGTGGAGAGCTTTTTGACCAACACGCCCATACTGGCCAGGCGCTGCCCGGCGGCTGCCAGGGAGAGGGTGACGATGGCTGGCAGCCCCTCCGGCAGGGTGGCGACAACCACCCCGACTCCCAGGAGAAAGGCTTCGAATGGGGCAAAGTTCAGGTTGGACAGGCCGACAGAAAAGACCAGCGCCCCCAAGCCAATGGCTGCCAGGGCCAGCAGGCGAGTGATGCGTACCAACTCGCGCTGTAACTGGCTGGGGCCTTCGCTGACCTGCTGGGTCAGGCGGGCAATTCGGCCAAACTGAGTCAGCATCCCGGTGGCGTAAACCACCGCTCGACCGGTACCGGATACGACCGAGGTGCCGGCAAAGACCAGGTTGGGGCGTTCTAATTCGCTGATCCCCTGACTAAACGAGGCGTCGGCAACTTTGCGTGCCGGCACTGCTTCGCCAGTCAGGGTGGAATTGTTGGTGCGCAGGCCGTATTCTTCGATTACCCGGGCGTCGGCCGGAATATTATCGCCTTCGGCCAGAACCAGGATATCGCCAGGCACCACCTGGTCGGCTGGCACGGAGGTTTCGCCGCCGGCGCGATACAGGCGGGCGTAGGCGGGCAGCAGGCGGTGCAGCGTGGAGATGGCCTGCTCGGCGCGATATTCCCGCCAGAATGAAAAACCGGCGTTGATCAAGATCACAATCAGGATCGCCAGGCTGATTTCTGGACGGCGTGCCGCCAACGCCACCCCACTGGCCGCCCAGAGTAAGAGCGCCATGGGGTGGGTAATGTGGACGAACAGCTTTCCCCATGGAGAGGCGCGCGGTGGCTGGGAGATCAAATTACTGCCATAGAGCTGTTGGCGAGCAATAATCTCCTCGCGGGCCAGGCCGTCTGGCGAGGTATCCAAGGCGCGGAAAACTTCCGCGACGCGCAAGCTATAGATCGGGCCGTTGTCCATTAATGGGCGGTTTTAAACGCCTGTTCGAGCCGGGTCAGTTCAGCAAGCAGGTGCTTGCGAGTGGATGGGCTAAGGCGGGTATCTTGGGCGACTTTGACCTGCTCTTCGCGCGCCGC
>JAYRWF010000272.1:0-2834 GCA_041918195.1 Anaerolineales bacterium | reverse complement strand
GGGCGATGGGGTCATTCGCGACCCACTGGTGCACCAGCGGATTCTAGAGGAGGTCCTGTCGTTTGCTCAATCGGTTGGCTTCGAGGCCAAGGAAGCGATCCGTTCTCCCCTGCTCGGGCCAAAGGGCAATGTAGAATTTTTAGCCTGGCTAGTTACCAGTCCTGACAGTTAATCTTGAGCCGCCTTTCCTGGCTTTTGTAAAAAATTTCTCCAGCCAGGAACTCCTAGCGGATTTAAAATCGGTTATACTTGCTTGTTGCCAATGAGCGAAACAATTTCCTTTAACCATATCCGCAATTTCTGCATTATCGCCCACATCGACCATGGGAAGTCCACCCTGGCCGACCGGCTACTGCAGCTTACCGGGACAATTTCCGACCGGGAGATGACCGAGCAAGTGCTGGACAGCATGGAGCTTGAGCGCGAGAAGGGGGTCACGATCAAGGCTTCAGCAGTCCGAATGGTCTATACTGACCAGGACAGTCAGGAATATGAGCTGAACCTGATCGACACTCCCGGTCATGTTGACTTTGGCTATGAGGTGAGCCGGGCACTGGCGGCCTGTGAAGGGGCTCTGCTGGTGGTGGATGCCTCGCAAGGGATTGAGGCCCAAACCCTGGCCAACCTATACCTGGCCCTGGAAAGCGACCTGGAAATTATCCCGGTGATCAACAAGATCGACCTGCCCGCCGCCCACCCGGACGAAGTCGCCAGGGATATCAGCCACCTCATCGGCACCCCCGAACAGGAAATTTTGAGGATTTCCGCCAAAGCAGGCCAGAATATCCCTGCTGTGCTGGACGCCATCATTCAACGCATCCCACCACCACGCGGCAACGAAACAGCTCCGCTTAGAGCGCTGATCTTTGACTCGCATTACGATCCATACAAAGGCGTGGTGGCTTATGTCCGAGTGATGGATGGAAAAATCGAGGCAACCGACACGCTGCACCTGATGGCCAGCGGCGCCGAGTTGAAACCAGTAGAGATCGGTACTTTTTCGCCTTCCCTGCGGCCAAGCACCAGCCTATCAGCCGGGGAAGTCGGTTACGTCGCCACAGGCTTGAAAACGGTGCGCGAAGCCCGGGTTGGCGATACGATCACCCTGGCTGCCCAGCCGGCGCAGGAACCACTGCCGGGTTATCGCAAAGTCAAGCCGATGGTCTTCGCCGGGATCTATCCAGTAGAAGGCGAGGATTACGCCAACCTCAAGGACGCTCTGGAAAAGCTGCAACTTAACGACGCATCGTTGGTATTCGAGCCCGAAACTTCCCAGGCGCTGAACTTTGGCTTTCGCTGCGGTTTCTTGGGCATGTTCCACATGGAGATTATCCAGGAGCGCCTGGAACGGGAATATGATCTGGATATTATCGTCACTGCGCCATCCGTTGAATACGAGGTGGTATTGTTGGATGGATCCCTGATCCGGATCGACTCCCCGGCGGATTTACCTGACGAATCCACGATTGCAGAAATCCGCGAGCCGTGGATGAATATCGAGATTTTCACTCCTACCGAATATTACGGGACTGTGATGGACCTGACCACTAAGCGGCGGGGCGTGTTTACCTCTCAGGATTACCCCGCCCCCAACCGTGTGCAATTGAACTTCCAGATCCCGCTCTCCGAGTTAATCGTCGATTTCTTTGACCAGCTTAAGAGCCGGACGCGCGGCTACGCTTCGTTGGATTACCAGTTCGCCGAATACCGACCGGATATTTTGGTCAAGCTTGAGATATTAGTCAATGATGAGCCGGTCGATGCGCTAGCCACGATCGTCCACAAAGATGCCGCCTACCACAAAGGCCAGGCCGTGATCACGAAATTGAAGGACATCATCCCGCGCCAACTCTTCGTGGTGCCCATCCAGGCTTCAGCGGGTGGGCGGATCATCTCCCGCGCGAATGTGAAAGCAATGCGAAAAGATGTCCTGGCCAAATGTTATGGGGGTGATATCACCCGTAAGAAGAAACTGCTCGAGAAACAAAAGCGTGGCAAGAAGCGCATGAAGATGGTCGGGCAGGTAGAAATACCGCAAGAAGCCTTCCTGGCGGTGCTGCGAATCGGGGAGGAGTGACATCGAAACACCCCAAGGTCAAACACAATCCGCCGGACGAAGCGATTGGAAGCGAATTCTTCCCGGCCTGATCATCAGCGCGATCTCACTGGCGATTGTCCTCTATCTGGCTAAACCAGGCCGGTTGATTGAGGCATTGAAACTTGCTGATTATCGCCTGATCCTGATGGCAGTGACTGGAGGGGTAATGTGGCTGTTCGTGCGCGGGGTAGCCTGGCGCACACTATTGCAAAATAAAGCCACCTATGATCAGGTCTTTTTCACTGTTAATGAGGGGTACCTGCTGAATAACGTGCTTCCCTTCCGGTTGGGGGAAGTTGCCCGCGCTTTCCTGCTCAGTTACAAAGCCAGGATGAGTTTCTGGGAAGTCCTACCTACGATTGTGATTGAACGGGTCCTCGACCTGGCCTTCGCGGTTGGGCTGCTACTGGCCACGTTACCTTTTGTGGTCGAAGCCAGCGGCGCACAGCAGCTTGCCTTCGGCTCGGGCAGTATAGTGGTTGTCGGCCTGGTATTTTTATACCTGTTAGCCCGCTACCGGATGCGAGCGATGGAGCTGTTCAATCGTCTGGGCCAACGCTGGCCTGTGCTGCTCAAGCGTGGCGGGCACAACATTACGTCATTTTTTGATGGTTTAGCCGTGCTCACGGATTGGCGGCGTTTTTTACATTCTTTTTTTTTGATTATTCAGAACTGGCTAATCGCCTTCGGCCAGTATTAACTCTTTATTCGTGCATTTTTGCCCGAATCGCAAGCG
>JAYRWF010000271.1:0-2107 GCA_041918195.1 Anaerolineales bacterium | reverse complement strand
GGCCCAACCAGCCCGTACATCGACGCCAGGTTGATTATCACCCCGCCGCCTTGAGCCAGCATTGGCTGGACGGCGGCCTGGCAGCATAAGAAAGCACCGGTGAGATTGACGTCAACTGCTTGTTTCCAGGCTGAGAGGGGGAAGCTTTCAAATGCGCCAGTCCCAGCGCCTTCGCTCAGGTTGCCTGGTTGGTGCTGCGGGTCAAACTTGGGATCCAGGGCGGCTGAGTTGACCAGGATATCCAGCCGGCCATAGCAAGCCAGCGTCTTGGCAACCAGGTGCTTGACCGATTCGGGGTCGGTGATATCCGTGTGGATTGCCAGGCCCTTCCAGCCAGAGTCGTTCAGGCGATTGGCGACAGCCGTGGCGGCTGCGGCATTGATATCTACGACGACCACTTGTGCGCCCGCTTCTGCGAGAGTCCGGCAAAATTCGGCGCCAAGCAATCCTGAGCCGCCAGTCACAGCGGCTACTTTTCCTTGTAAATTGAATAAATCCATCTTGAGTTTTTCAGAACTGGCTTCACCGCCGGATTGTTTTCCGGCGGTGAAGCCAACAAAAGATTAAGCAGAGGCTGGAATGGCTGCTTCTTGCGGCATATCCCCGTTTTTGTAATCGCTGTGAGCCTCGGTCTGAAGGAAGCCACGTTCAGCCAGGTAAGCAATGATCTTTCGGGCGTTTTCTTCGGCTGAGGCGCCGACCGTATCCAGGGTGATTTCGGCGTTTTGCGGCGCTTCGTAGGGGTCATCAACGCCCGTGAAGCCGGTGATCTGGCCGCGGCGGGCGCGGGCATACAGGCCTTTAACATCACGCTGTTCGCAGACTTCGATCGGAGTATCGACGAAGATCTCGATGAAGTTCTCGCCAACCATCTTGCGCACTTCGTTGCGGGTGGCCCGGTAAGGGCTGATGGCTGCGGTGATCGCTGTGCCGCCATGGCGAGCAATTTCGCTGGCGACGTAACCGATGCGCAGGATGTTGACATCCCGGTCCTCGCGCGAGAAGCCCAGGCCTTTGGAGAGGTGGGTGCGGACGACATCGCCATCCAACAGGGTGACCTGGCGGCCGTACTCAAGCAGCAGCGAGGTCAAGATTTCGGCGGTGGAGGATTTTCCCGAGCCACTCAAGCCGGTGAACCACATGCAGACGCCTTGCTTGTGTAGCGGAGGGTACATTTCCGGCAGGATTTCGGCAGTCTCCTTGCGCGTGAACCATTCGGGCAGCAGGCGACCTTTAGCCAGGTAATCATCGCGCACTTGGGTGCCAGAGATCGAAAAAATTCGTGCGCCTTCGGGAACTTTCGGTCCCTCTTCGTAGCGATCTTCATCTGGCATGTAGACCAGTTCTTTGAACTCTACTGGCTGAACGCCGATTTCACCGGCGTACTGGGCGAGCATATCCTGGGCCTCATACGGTCCATAGAAAGGCCGCCCCTGGCTGTCTTTGCCTGGGCCAGCGTGATCGCGGCCGACGATAAAGTGGGTTGCGCCGTGATTGCGACGGATAATGGCATGCCAGATGGCCTCGCGCGGGCCGGCCATGCGCATGGCCAGCGGCAGCAGGCTCAACAGGGTGCGATTTTTGTCATAGTAATTTTCATACAGCGCACGGTAGGTGCGGACGCGGGTGTAGTGATCGACATCGCCAGGCTTGGTCATACCCACCACCGGGTGAATCAGCAAGCCGCCATTCACTTCATCGGCTGCTCGCTTGGTCAGCTCTTCGTGGATGCGGTGCATCGGGTTGCGCGTCTGGAAGGCTACTACCTTCTCCTGGCCCAACTCGCTTAAGCGGGCCCGCACCTGGGCTGGCGTCAGGCGGAGCTCGGCGAAATCATAGTACTTGGGGAGATCAAGAACTTTTAGCGTGCCGGATACGTAAAGCTTGCCCCAGCGGACCATCTCGGAGACCAGGGGATGGCGTGGATCGGTTGTCCCAAGCGCCAGGCGGGCTTCGCGCAGCGGGTCATAATGAAAGACTTCTTCAATCTGCATCACTGCCAGGGTGTTGTTGCGCGAATCGTTCAGCGTGATTGCTTCAGCCCAGTTGGGCAGCGCGTTCTCGTCCAGTGGAAGGGTTACTGGAATGGAAAAGAGGGTGCCGTTCG
>JAYRWF010000270.1:0-9617 GCA_041918195.1 Anaerolineales bacterium | reverse complement strand
GCAGCGTTGTGCCTGGACTACGGTATGCCCGTTCTGCAGCGCCAACGCGCCAAACTGGCAGTAAGGCAGGCAGGCTTCACAGACGAGGCAAAGTTGGTCGTTCAGCGTATTGACAAAGGGTGAGCTGGCGACCACGTTGGCCAATCCCAGATCCGACAGGCCGCGTAGGATCCCGCACGAACAGGTGCAGCAATTGCACAGGTACCACAGCCCTTCCTGGCTGTTGCTGACCGAGTGCACCAGGCCAGCGCTGGCTGCCCGACGCAGCACGGCGTGAGCTTCTTCACGGCTCAAAGGTCGCACTACTGCCGAGTGATCAAACGCGCCGGGTGTTGGGGCAAAAGCCATGCAGACTTCCAAGGGATGTTCACACGGCTCGCCAATCAGTGCTTTCTGAGTCCGGCAGATGCAATCCAACACGCCCCAGGCCTGGGCACGGTCGATGATTTCGGTCGCGCTTTCGAAAGGCCGGATTTCTAAGCCAACCTGGACGCTCTCCTCGACCGGGATCACGCGGTGATAGGATGGCTGGACGGACAGGACTTCACCGAAGGCTTGCGTGTAGTAATCCTCAAACAGGCGTGCCAGCTCGGCGTCGATCCGGCCGATCTGCATCTCATAAATCCCGACCACAAAGGGCATTAACTTAAACCCCATTCCTTGCGCAGTTCGGCTGGCTTCAATTAAACCTTTTCGAACCATGCCTTTCAGCATCTGGCTGGTTTCCTTCGGATCCCCAGTTCGCGCCGCGTTGCGTAGAATCTGTTCGTGGGTCTGCCATTCAGCGCTCAAGCAAACCGCCAGGTTGGCCTCCTCGGGGGAGAACAGCTTGGCCAGCAGGCGCAACTCAGCCCCGTCTGGCGTGGTTGGAAAGCCATTCGGCAATTCATCAAGCTTTTGGGCGAGTAACTGGTAGAAGCTTCGGGTATGGTCTAGATCAGCCAAGGTCGATCTCCTGGTTGGGAGTATAAGTATTATATCGCGATCGATTATAATGAATTATCGGCTCCATCCTTATGGTATGTCCAGGAGGGCACACGAATGGAAATTTTGACTTCCACGGTCATGGCCCGGGTGCCGGTCACGATCTTGCGATTGCAAGGTAACCTCGATTCCCACAGCGCCGGGTATTTCGATGATCAATTGCGCCGCCTGATCGACAGCGGCGTAAAGGATATTTTGTTAGATTTCAGTGGGGTGCCTTACATGAGCAGCGTCGGGATTCGTTCCCTCAGCGCAGCCTATAACTGGCTGCACCCCGTCCAATCGGGTGCAGAACAAAAAGCGCTTAGCCAGGCGCTTCACGATGGCAGTTACCATGCCCCACACTTAAAGCTGCTTAACCCCAGCCCAGGGGTGATGAAGATCCTCGGATTGGTTGCACTAGATCGTTATCTGCCGGTTTTCACCGACGAGCAAGCTGCTCTGGCGGATTTTTAACCCGCCAGGCGTACGAAGATATCCCCGGCAATTTCATCATCGACGGCAAACTGGCTGTATCCGGCTTCGAAAACAACCGATGGGTAGGTTTCTTTCACCTGGATTGAGACGCCGGGTAAGATTCCCATCGCCATTAACTTGTGCAAGCGCTGAGAATCGGCCATCTGCAGATAGGCAATCTTCCCGCCCTGGCCGCGTTTGATATCCTTCAACGGTGCGATGATCGGTGATAGCGAGGCCCGTCCCTGTTCGCAGCAGCGCCCGGGGGGAATTGGTTTGCCATGCGGGCAAACCACTGGATGTCCTAACAAGGTGCAGATGGTTTCATCGACCCCATCGAATAAGGCGTGTTCGAGCGTGCAGGCTTTTTCGTCAATCAGTGAATCGTCGGTTGCCAGGACATCAACAAACAGCCGCTCGGCCAGGCGGTGCCGCCGGATGGCCATAGCGGCCTCGTGTTTGCCTGTTGCGCTCAGGCGAACCCGTTCTCTATCCAGGATCACCAGGCCAGCCTCGACCAGTTCCCGGTAATCTTCGAGCTGCCCAGGGCTTGCTGCAGGCTCATTTGAGGTTTCTTCGCTCAGAATCCAGAGCAGCTCGAGCTGCTCCTGGGCGCGTTCATTGATTTTCAACTTGCTATAGCTCCAGATTTCTTCGATATTTTTTTCAACCAGGTAATCAATTTTGCTTCGGGCAGGATCGGATAACCACAGCGTGGGCAGTTGACTTTGCTGCAGCCGCGTGCGAACGGGCAGCCCTGGCAGCTTTGACCGGCGCAGGTCGGGTCGAAATCCAGGCCGCAGAAATCGCAGTGCAGTTGGGTTACCGGCTTAACCGCAGGCATCGTGCTCATTTACCAAAACTGATCCACTGAAGAAAAGTATTCAATGCGCCGCCCACCAGCAGGGCGAACGGGAAAATGAAAGCAGCCATACCCAGGGCAGTCTTCCAACCACGTTCTTTGATGGTAACAGCAAATTGAGCAATGCAAGGGACAAACAATGTCATTGTTACTACCGCAACCAGGAGCTGAGAAGCGCTCAAGCTGGCGCGCAGGTCATACAGCCCGGCTGCTCCGTAGTCCCGGCGGAAGAAACCGAACAGGAAAGCGACTGCCGTCTGGTCTGGCAGGTCCAGCCAGCGCACCAGCGGCAGCAGGGCGTGCACTGCCAGGTCGAACAGGCCGGTCAGGTTACCCAGCCAGATAACCACGCTGGCCGCGATAAACAGCGGAAAGACCTCTCGCAGGTACCATTCCATGCGAGTATAGGTTTTTACCAGGATATTGCGGGCGCGCGGCAGGCGCAGTGGAGGCAGCTCCATGTAAAAGCTGGGTTTCTCGCCAGGCATCAGTTTGGCAGTCAGGTAACCGACCAGCAGGAATACTCCGCTCACCACTGCCAGCCAGGCGGGTAACAGGAATGGATAACCTGTCAGCAACGCCAGCATGACCCCGATTTGGGCCGAGCAAGGAATTGCCAGCGAGAGCAGCAGGGTGCTGATTACCCGCTCCCGCCGGGTTTCCAGGGTGCGAGTGGTGATTGTCGCCATGGTATCACAGCCGAAACCCAGCACCAGCGGGATGACTGCCCGCCCGTTTAGACCGATTTTTTTAAATAGACGATCAATCATCAGCGCCAGGCGCGGCAGGTAACCGCTATCTTCAATGATCGAAAAGGCAATGAAGAACACGCCGACAATCGGGAGAATAATTGCGAAGGCGTAGCGCAGCCCAAGTGTGACTACCCCGAAATCGCCGCCGATCAGGCTGCGCAGAGCCGGCCAGGGCACCCAGATGGCTAACCAACCATCGATCCCCGGATTGATCCAATTCTCGAACAGGTGGGTTTCCAGCCATTCCACCAAAGTTTGCGCCCCGAAGACGCCAACAAACTCGTACAGCAGGAATACTACCAGTAACAGAATGGGGATTCCGGTCAACGGTCTGAGCATGGCATTGCTCAGTTGGGCCGAAAAGGTTGATCGGGCCGGCTGGTTTACTTTGAAGAGGCCTCCGATGATCCGCAGTGCGGATTGGCGCTGGGCATTGGCAATCACAAATGACAGTGGCTGGCGGTAGATTTGTTGGGCGTCTGCCAGTGCTCGGCGGATGGCATCTGCCCCCTCCGGCTGGCAGTTGTTGATTTGATTGAGCGTCTCTGGGTCGCCTTGCAGTAACAAAATTGCCATCCCTCGCTGAGCGATCGGGTAGCCAGGCTCAAGCAGCTCAGAAACTTGTTGGATAGCTGCTTCTAGCTCAACTGGGTAATCAACCAGGCCTGGCATTGCTTTAACAGCCAACCTCCCCAGGTTGACTCGCGCTTCGATCGCTTGGCGGATCTCAGGCGAGCCGCGGCCACTGGCAAACGCGGCTCCCACGCAGGGAATACCCAGCCGTTGTTCAAGGGCTGGAATATCGATGCAGATGCCAAGCAGCTCGGCCTCGTCCATCAGGTTCACTGCCAGGATGAGTGGCAGGCCGGCTTCAATGAGCTGGAGCGTCATGGGAAGCATACGTTCCAGGTTTTTAGCGTCGATCACATGAATGACTGCGGCTGGGCGCTCGTTGAGCAAGATCGCGCTGGCAACCCGCTCTTCCTCCGTAATCGGCAACAGGTTGTACATCCCTGGTGTATCCAAAACGCCGATTTCCTGTCCTCCCAGCCTGGTTTTACCACGCGTGACTTCAACGGTAGTGCCCGGGTAATTTGAAACGGTTACGTATGCACCGGTTAGCCGGTTAAATAGCACGCTCTTGCCGACATTGGGCGAGCCGACGATTACTACCAGCGGGTAACCATCTAGATCGATTTGCGGAGCCTGATGGCAGGCAGCGCTCCCCTTATCACGAGGTGCGGTCGTGTTGGCCTGGACGGTGGTCAGGATGTTTTGCATTTTTCCTCGATCTGGGTTAACCAGATGGTTTCTGCAATCGCAGCCGAGAGCATGACGATCCGCCCGTCGCCGGTCTCTGCCAGGATCTCCGAACCGGCATTCGCAAGTATGGTCAGTTTCGACCCGCTATGAATCCCCTGCAAGCCCAGAAATTTGCGCGTGACCGGATCAGAACTGATTTCTGCCACCATTCCGCATTCATTAAGACGGACCTGGCTCAGCGGGGTAATTTGGATCAAAATGGGGTCGGTGATAGCGACTGGGATGCGTAATCCATCCGGATTAACGGCGGGGCTGCCAAGGTAAACGCCTAAGCGATTGGCAGCTTCTGCTGGGAAGACATGCTCAAGGCGGCAGGCCAGGGCGGCTGCTTCAAGCGTGCTGTAATGGAGATGTTCGACCAGGAATACTTCCCATAGCCGGCGGTGGCGAAGGATGCGCAGCGCTTCTTTCATCCCTTCCACGGTCAAGTCCACCCCTTTGTAGGGCAGATAGGCGACCAGGCCGGCGATTTCTAGCTTGCGGATCATCTGGTTCACAGAGACCGGTAGAACTTCCAGCTCTTCTGCCAGCCTGGTCAGCGGCACTGGCCCGGCCTGGCCGGCTTCCTGGAGCCTGGCAATCGTGGCCAGGTACATTTCTTCGCTCTCACTGAGGGCAGGTTTTTCGATTGATGTTGGTCTATTTTCCATCGAATTGTTGTGGCCAACCATAAATTTAATGTAATAATTTTATCGTTAGCCACAACAATATCAGAGTCAGACCAGGTTGACAATACTGGCCTGTCACTATTTCCCCCTGATAAATGTCATTATTCGATCAGGGCATTTCTCGGACGGTCGCCTGGACGGTAATTTCGTTGGAATTCTCGAAGCGCAAGCGCACCTCAATCATGTCGCCCACTTTCAGGTCTTGCTTCAGGTTCATCAGCATGATATGCAAGCCGCCGGGTGCAAAGGCGCGCGAATCCTTGGCTTTGATTTCCACGCTGGCCTGGTGTTCCATTTTCATTACCCCCTGGGCGTCCATCGAGGTGTTGTGTACTTCGGTCTGCATAGCGACATCGCTAGAGGCTTGGACCAGGAAGTCCGGGGAATTATTCGGGTTATTGATGGTGAAATAGATTGCGCTGGTCTGGCCGCTCAACGCCGGGCGCGCCCAGGCGTCTTCAATGACTAGCGGCTGCGGGGTAGCGGAGGCGCAAGCTGCCAGTATTAAGACGAATATAAGAGCAGCCAGGATAGTTTTTTTCATTCCATTCTCCTTATCTTCCTGAACGCCAACTGCTAAGAGTGAACCATTCACGAACAGCTGTAAAAATATTTTACTAGCGGAGCAATTCCTTGGCGGCGTTCTCCAGAACGCGATAGCCAAAACTCATCGCCCAGCCAAGGCGTTCGAGAGCCTGGGCTTGTTCCTGGGTGCTGGCCAGTTCCACTTGCTCGATAGCTTTCAACAACGCGCCGCGCAAGCCACTGGCGCGATGCGCCCAGACTGAATCGGCCGATAGGCGCTCCAGCCGGCTGATCAACAGCCAGGCTGATTCTAAATTGGAATTCCCGGCGGGCATGCCCGTATTATACTTGCTCTACTTGGCCGACTTCGGATAGATCTCCAGGTAACGTACACCCAGGGTAAATCCGAGCAGGGCATAGGCGATAATTCCCAATCCGACGCCAATCTCGATCAGCGAGGGAAAATAGGAAGTTGCGATGACGTTTCCTAACACGCCAGGGGACCACTGCGGCGGAGCGACCAGGCCAGATAGGGTGATATTCCAGCGATTTAAAACCACTCCGACAACTACCAGGCCTAATGCTGTCATCACCAGGCCTCTCCGCTGGCACAGGTTGGGCAATAACAAAATCAACGCTGGGATCAGACCACTGAGTAGAATTTCGATGCCCCAGAAGGTTGTCGTATACGGCGTAGTGGCATTCAAACGAGCCAGGATATTAGCGGTGGCTGGGGAGTTGCTGTAATAGGAAGTTGCTGCCCAGTCCCAAACCTTGATATAAAGATACCCCAGGGTGATCAGGCCAATCGTCCGGGTTGTCGCCAGGCAGGCTGCTTCTGGGATATATTGCTGGTGGCGCAATTGCCCGACGATCATCGAGGCCAGCATGGTCAATGACATCCCGCCAGCCACAGCCGAGATGATGAACATCACCGGCAGTGACGGCTTGAACCAGATCGCCCGCCCGCTGAGCACACCATAGGTTGCTCCAAGCGACGACTGGTGGAGTAGCGAGAGCGCCATACCAATTACTGCCAGGACTGGGGTTAAGCGGTGCAAGGCATGCCCAAGCTTATGCAGCCACGGCCAGCGTTGCCCTATTTTGGAGTCGCCCGCCACGGCAATGACCTCCATCACCAGGACGGTTGAATACAGGATGACGCACCAGGTGATTTCCCAAAGCACCGAATGGACATTCCAATACACCAGGGGATGCCAGAAGCGGTCGGGCCGGCCGATATCCATCGCCAGGGCGATCATTGCGCTGGTGTAGCCCAGGAAGCCAATAAATACTGCTGGACGAGCCAGTGGTTCCAGGCGCTTGATCCGGAACAGGTACACCGCAGCCGAGAAGGTGAACGCTCCAGCGCCCAGGGCGATTGAGGACAGGTCCAGGGTGATCCATAGCCCCCACGGCACGCGGTTGCTCAGGTCGGTGACCTGTAAGCCTTTCAGCAGGACCTGCGCCATTGCAATCAGCCCGATGATCAACAAGGCCAGCAAAGAAGCCAGCCAGATGTGATAAGGTCGGATGGACGATGGTCTCTTAAGTGTCAGGGTGGCCATGTTAACTCCTCCCATTTCCGGGACGGACGTAATGGACTTTAGGTTGGGTGCCCCACTCTTCGCGCAAGCGGAAAGTATCGTGCTCGGCCAGGTATAGTGAGACCGGGCTTTGCGGGTCTTTAATACTGCCAAAGACCCGTGCTCCGACTGGGCAGACTGCCACACAGGCCGGGGTGGCAGCCTGGTCGATCCCCGGCATCAAGCCTTGGGCCAGGCCGCGGTCGATGCGGTGGATGCAGAAGGTGCATTTCTCAACCACCCCGCGCGGCCGGCGCTCAACCTCTGGGGTCCCCCACTTGGGGGTATTTGGGTTCGGCTCGTCCGAAATACGCCAGTTGAAACGGCGAACATCATACGGGCAGGCTACCTGGCAGTAGCGACAGCCGATGCAGCGATCGTAATCCATGACCACCAGGCCGTCTTCACGCACCCAGGTCGCTCCTACCGGGCAGACCCGCGTGCAGGGTGCTTCCTGGCAGTGCTGGCAGGGTCGGTTCATATAAAAATCGACCCCCAACTCAGTACGCTCGGGGAAGACGATATTCCACTGCATGTCTTCGTCCGGGACATCGTTCACCGCCTGGCAAGTCTTGACGCAATAGTTGCATCCAATGCAGCGATCCAAATCGATCGCCATGTGCCACTCGTAAGCGGATGAACCCCCATGGCCATTGTCGGTGTGAGTTGCCGGACCAATCCCCTGGACCGCATCGGCGGAGAGCGGGCCGGTGATCACCACCTGGGTCACTACTGCTGCCGCAGCCGTCAAACCGCCAATTTTTAACAAATCGCGCCGGCTGAGAAGTGGATTTTTCTCTCCACCCGGCTTCTGGCTTGCAGGGCCAGAAGCTACTTCAGCGCCCTTTATGCTCGAAACGTCTTTCGACGCAGAAGATTTTTTCGCCTTGCGCATATTAGGCCTCTTTTTCTGTTTCGTTGGAATTCCGCTCTTCTGCTTCGATGTGCGATTCACGGCGCTGGTTTCGGGCGATGAAGTAGGCTGTCGCGCCACCCAGGACCAGGCCAATAATCCCGCCCTGGAACAGGGACGAGAGCCGGGCGCTGGCCAGGGCGGTTTCCAGGGCCTGGATGGTTTGTTCAATGGACAGATTGCCGTTGGTTTCGGATTCGGTCGTATATTCGGCGACAACCGTGGCAATGGTTGAATCAGCCGGCTCACCGGCGGCTACCGCTTTAGCGCCGTCTTCATAACCTGGCAACGGCTCGCCGATGTGCAGCGTATCCGTATGGCAGGCCACGCAGGTTTTCGGGGTAATTGTGAAGCTGTGGCCGGTGGGAGCCAAACCATCGACCGGTGGGGTTTCTGGCGGCAGTACCAGGGTGTGGCACTCCACGCAGCCAATTCCCTCGGTGATGTGGATGTCGTTTTTGTGCTCACCAATGTCGTCCTTATGACAGTTAACACACATCTCATCTGGGTTTTCAAACAAGGCGGCCTGGCTATGCGGGTTATGGCAGTCGGTGCAGCCAACATCGGCAGAAGCGTGCCCGGTCAGGCGCCATTCGCCCAGGGTGGTCGTATGGCAGGTGCCGCAGTATTCGGTGTCAGCGCGCACCGGAATCACCGCCGGGGGGTGGTCCGCAACTGGCTGGCCGTGGCAGGCCTCGCAGGTGACCCCAGGAGCGCTGTAGTTGCCATCCGTGGCTGAGTAGCCTGTTGTGTGGCAGACCAGGCATTCGCCAGGCTCGCCAAGCGACTCCCAGCGAGCGCTAAATTCTCCATCGTCATAGGCGTGGGCGTGAGGGCTGTTCATCCAATCATCATCCACATCTGGATGGCATTCGGTGCAGGCTTTAGCCGGAGCGGCTTCTTCAGGCGGCGGGGTGGCGGTACCGGCTTCTTGGGCTACTGGCCGTTGCGCTGGCGCTGCCCAGGCCGCCTGGGCAGCAAAACCCAGGCACAGCGCCCAGATCACAAGACCGGCCAGGAATGGTTTCAGGAGATGTCGTTTGGATCGAGTATTCTTTATCATCATTTCACCCTCGAGTATTTTCCAAATTTTCTATACTAAATGAAGTCAGAAAGTCCCAAAATGCAGCCTGCGCTGCCGTAGAAGGACGGCGTTGGTTGCGTCCGATGAAGATCTCGCGGCATATATCAATCCCGTGGATGTGGACCTCTGCAACTCGACCACTGCATAATCGATCAATAACCATCTTTGATATAAAGCCGACGCCGAGCCCTTCCTGCACTGCCAGGGCAATTGCTTCAGCGTTGCCCAGGGTGATGATAATGTTCAGGTCGCCCGTTGAGATGTTATAAGGTGCCAGGGCCTCACGCACCGCGCTGAAGGTGCCCGATTCGCTCTCGCGCATAATGAAGTTGCCTTCAAGTAGTTCCTGTGGCTCGATAACACCGCGTTGCGCCCAGGGATGATCAAGGGGGGCGATTAAGACGATTGGATCACAGATAAATGCGATCGCTTCAATATCGGGATACCCCTCAGCATCCAGGCTG
>JAYRWF010000269.1:0-2866 GCA_041918195.1 Anaerolineales bacterium | reverse complement strand
GACGGTCCAGTTCAGCCAACTCCCATTGCTCATTATCCAGGTAGATGCATTTAAAGCGGCAGTTTTGGACGCATTGGCTGCAGAAGGTGCAGCGGTCCAGGTCGTAACGCATGACGAACGTCTTGGTCTGTTTGTCGTTAACCACCAGGCGGATTGCATCCGAAGGGCAATCCTTAACACACAGACCACAACCGGTGCATTTTTCGGGATTCCAGATCAGCTTGCCACGCAAACGGGCCGGGGCGCGCCGGATCACAAACGGATAGGGCCGGGTAGTCGGCCCCTTCAAGGCTGACCGGATTACATCACTTAACATCGTAGCCATGCGCATGGTTAAAGTCCTTTCCAGAGTTGCCAGGCGATTACAATAAGCATCTGGCCTAACCCAATTAACGCACCATACCGCCACCAGTTAACCACCTGGTCAATTCGGAAGCGGGTCATGACAGCCGAAAAACCGGCCATTACCAACAATAAACTGACCGTTTTCAGCAGAAAATCGAGCGGGTTGTTGATGCCTCCCAGGAAAAATGCTGCCACAAGGGTCAGTCCAACGATTAGTTCGACGGATTTTCCTAGTTTGAAGAGCGCCAGGCCGCGCCCGCTGTACTCGGTCAGCGCCCCAGCAACAATTTCGGTTTCTGCTTCCGGGGCATCGAAGGGAGGGAGCTCCAATTTCCCCATCAAGCCGATCATAGCAACGATGAACCCGAGAGGTTGAAGCAGCACCAGCCAGGTATTGGTGCTAACAAAGGCGTTGATATCCTGGATTGCCCAACTGCCGGTGACCATGGCCGGTCCAAGCAAGGCGAGCAGGAAAGGCGCTTCATAGGAAAAAACCTGAGTTAAGACCCGCGTCGCCCCGATGACTGAATAGCGGTTGGCGGTTACCACGCCAGCCAGGCCGATGCAAATGGTCAGCAGGCTGAGCAGGTAAAGGACGACGATCAGGTCGCCGTTGAAGCTGAAGGTTGGCTGCAATCCGGCCAGCGGGACGTACAGGGCAGCGGTCAAGGCGCCCGCCAACCCAACCGCTGGTAGGGCGCTGAATAGGAAGCGGTTAACGCCTTGTGGTTCGATTTCTTCCTTCGCCAGCAGCTTAAGGATATCGGCAACTGGTTGAAACCAGCGTGGCCCGATCCGGCTTTGTAAGCGGGCGATCACTTTGCGATCGGCCCATTCATAAGCCAGCCCGCAAAGGACCACAAACAGGCCGCTGGGGAAAAATAAGAAGGCAACAATGGTTTGGATGTCGGTCATACGCGCTACCGATCGTTACAGCTAAAGCAGGGGTCAATGCCAGCCAGGATCAGCGGGACATCCGCTAACTGGTGGCCGACGGCCAGGCTGACCACGGAAGAGAAATTATTGATGCTGGGGGTGCGGACGCGAACGCGTTCGGGAAACTCCCCGCCGTTGCTTTTGATGAAATAAAACAGTTCGCCGCGCGGCGCTTCTACCCGGCTGATGGTCTCGCCGGCTGGAATTTTGCGCGGGACGCGCACGCTCAGCTCCCCGGTTGGAAGGTTGTCAAGGATGGCCAGGATGGCTTTGTAGGTCACGAACAATTCGTTAATCCGGACGATGAACTTGGCTTCCAGGTCGCCAGCGGTTTCGCGGACGGTGCTGACCGGATAGCGGCGGTAGGAGCCGTAGGGCGCTTCCACCCGAATATCGCGACCAATGCCCGATGCACGGGCCGTTGGCCCAACCAGGCCGAGGCGTTCAACTTCTTCGGGGGTAATCACGCCAACGCCACGCGTGCGCTGCAGGAAAGCGGCGTCCTTGGTAACCACCTGCAGGTAGTGATAGCTGCGCTGCTCAAGAAAGGCTATTCCCCGCCGGATTTTGCCCGATAGTTCATCATCGAGGTCGTATTTCACACCACCGATGATATTGACGGAGTAATTCACCCGGTTGCCGGTGAACGACTCGAGCAGGTCCATGACGGTTTCGCGGTCACGCCAGGAGTACATGAACAAGGTGTCAAACCCGGCTTCATGGGCGGTGACTCCAACCCAGAGCAGGTGACTGTGGATGCGCTCCAGGCCAGCGACCAGCTCGCGGATCGCCTGGGCGCGCGGCGGCACTTCCACGCCAGCCAGTTGTTCTGCACCCAGGCAAAAGGCATAAGCATGGGAGTGGGAGCAAATTCCGCAGATCCGTTCGAGCAGGTATTGGCATTGGGTCCAGTTGCGCTCTTCGCAGGCTTTTTCAATCCCACGGTGAACATATCCCAGGCGGACCGAGGCGCCAGTGACAACTTCGCCGTCCACATCGAATTCAAAGCGCCCCGGTTCTTTGAGCGCTGGGTGCTGTGGGCCGATCGGGACGCTGAATTTGCTGTTAGGGGCGGCGACTTCCTCGCGAATGCGCCTGCGCTCTTCGGGGGGAATCGGTTGGTGTTGATAGTCTTTGCGCAGGGGATAAATGCCATCTGGCCAGTCATCGGGCAAAAACAGCCGCTCCGGAGTGGGGGTGCCAACGACTTGCACGCCAAACATCTCCATCAGCTCACGCTCGTAAAGTGTTGCCGAGGGGATCGAATTACAGACGGTGGGCAGGCTGGGGGCCTCACGCGGCATGCGGATCCGCAGGGTGGCTACGCTGGAAGTGCGGCAAAAGTGATAAAGCGCTTCGATCAAGCCCTTTTCGGGACCATGGTCAAGTCCAGTGATGGCGGCCAGGTAGCCCCAGCTAGCGTCAGCCAACGCAGCCGCGGCGGCTGGTAAATCGGAGGGCTGGATCACAAAGTCCAGCCGGCTATTTTCGGGTGTGAGCGTTTCAACTGTCCAGGCAGCCAACAGTTCTTGTGCGGCAGCCAAAGACGGGTTCAAGGTGTTTTTTTCAACTGAGTTGGGTTGTT
>JAYRWF010000268.1:0-1532 GCA_041918195.1 Anaerolineales bacterium | reverse complement strand
CCGCGTTTGTTGCTGCGGGTGAGAGCTGGTTTTGCTCCGCCAACGGTAGGAGGGGTACAGCCGGCCACCCGCCAGCCAGCCGCGGCACCGCTTGGCCTGCGCCTGGGTCTGCGCCTGTTCAGTTGGGCGGCGCGCACGCCGGCTCGTTTCCGGTTAGCGCAGGGAATGTCGGCCTGGTTAGGGCTTCTGGCAGCGCCGCGTTCGGGTTGGTTACGCTTGCCAGCAGTGACGGGGTGGGGCGCGAATCGCGATTTTCCACGCCCGGCATTGAAACCTTTTCGCCATCGTTATGCTGAGCTAGCCAGCCAGCCGCCTGCGCCGGTTGGCAAACCGGCCGAAGCGGCGAATGCAGAGGCGGACTTAACGCCGCCTGATGAGCGGGGCTCTGGTTCGCGGTTTGAGCGTTTTCGCGAAGAACTGGCACTATTGGGCGGTAAGGTGGAGGTCTGCCCGCGCCGAGAGCTGGCTGACCACGTTCTGAGCCTGCTGCAAGAGCGCGGTGTGGAGCGGCTGTTGGCCTGGGAAGCGGCATGCCTTCCGGGTGGCTTGATCTCGGGGCTGCAGGCGAGTGGGATTGAGATCGTTCACAGCCCGGATGCTCAAGCCCGGGCTGGCCTGACCGGCGCGCTGGCTGGGTTAGCAAACAGCGGAACGCTGGTGCTGACCGGCGGCAAAGGCCGGCCCTTATCAGCCTCTTTGTTGCCTGAGATCCACCTGGCGATCCTGGACTCGGACTGCCTGTACGATAGCCTGGAGTATTTCCTGGCAGAAAAAAACTCTTGCCAGGCGCTATGCGATGCCCCGGCGGCAGTATTGATCAGCGGCCCATCACGCACAGCCGATATCGAAATGACCCTGACGATCGGGGTCCACGGCCCGCGTGAAGTGATCGTTTTTTACCTGGTATAGCGAGTAATCAGCTTCCGAGATCGGGAGGATTACCGCTGCTGGGGGGCTGCTTTTGGCGCAGCAGGCTGATCAGGACGAAAATCACCACTGCAACAGCAGACAAGATAATTACCAGGATGAAAAACCAGAGGTCAGGTTCGGCTGCTTGAGCCTGGGCTGCCTGGGTGCGGGCTTCGAGGGTCAAGACCAAAGCGGCCTGGTCGTAAATTGTGCCGGTTGGCAAGGATTTTGGCGTAGCCCAGGGCGTGCCGCCAGGCCCCCTGACCAGGGGCAGGCTAAGATCGCTAGATTGCGGGTTGGTTGGCGTTGTTAGCGGCGGTAAGATGAAGGTCGCGGTGTAGCCAGGCTCAGGCGTCCTTGTCGGTGTTTTGGTTGGGCCGCCTTGCGGGGAATCGGCGCGAGCCAACTGTGAGGCCGCCAGGCTCCAGGCCAGCAGGGCCAGTCCCAGGCTGACTAAGGCGATTGCGCCAGCCCGGACAAACTCAGACCGGTAAGCCCAATGCTTTGGCAACCTTGACTTTGTCAAATTCAACGATGATGGTTCCCTTGATATCGAAAGTCGGGGTGGTTTCGTTTCCATTGGCCCATCCTCGAACTCGCTGGGCAGCAACCCGGTCGCGAGT